>JAYSRF010000200.1:0-8528 GCA_043721195.1 Fluviicola sp.
CAAACAGCGTCGAGTTTTCTTTTGCTTACTTTTCTTTTGCGGAAAGAGAATTGGCTACAATTCGAAGTCCAAGCGTCAGCGCAGGTTAGAAAAGTAAGGCCAATTTAGATGGTAATTGAGATTTTTAATCGGACAATAGTGTTTAAGAATACCAAAAAGAAGGATATAATTTTGGGGCAATTAAGCAATTTCAGTTTGTTTGATTGCCTCCAAAACACTATTCCATAAGTCAATTCTGCTTTCAAGCGCGCGCGATGCATACTTGCTAGCTTCTTCCCATTTTTGATCATCTTCGCCACATAATTCGGCAACCATTTGCAGTGCTAAGTGACTATGATGTTCACCATCTACTTCAATATGGCGATCAAGGTAGTATTTGAAAATGCTTACTTGGTTTGGAAAACGTTCATGGATGTCATTCACAATGGTGTGAAACATGTTCGGGATCAGATCTTCACGACCAAACGTAAAAACGGCCGCAATGATGTGTGGTTTTTTGGTTGCAATCACCTCAAATGTAAATTGCAAGAATGATTTTGCAGCTTCGGGAATATTTGCGGATTCTATTGCTTGATCAATAGTTGAAAACTGGGAGATTTTAGCATGTAATTCATTTATACCAGTTAAAGAGGCATCACATTGATTCATAGCTTCGAGGTACAATTCAAAGTGGCTTTTGCGCGCACCAAATTGATCAATATCCGATTCTTCACCTGTAACGATTTCATTGATCAGGTAACGAACATCAGCATTTCCAACTGGCATCCACGGCAAGGTTGTACACGTCAATTCAATTTGCAACGCTTTGAGTAGGGACATAAAATCCCAAACTGCAAAAATATGGTGTTCCATGAATAGTTTGATTCCATCCAAGTCTTGAATAGCTTCATAGGCAGGATGGTGCACAATTTTATTTCGAAGCAGTTCTGTTGAGAGTTGAAGGTCTTGGATTCTTGAACTTTTCTGCTGTAACTGATTCATGCTTGATTGTTTTCGTTTAATTCGCGCCACAAAAATACGTGTTCTATTTCTCTTATGAATCTCGAATTATTAAAAAAAATACGTTCAGGCAACCTTTTCAAAACAGACTTGGTAACTAGAAAAATAAACAATTAGTATCATGAAAAAAATCACTACAATTATCGGTATGGCTTTATTAAGTTTGATGACTTATCAAGCACAAGCACAAGACACTACATCCACTGATGGGTGTAATTCATCGTGCAGTTTCACGTATTCAACAAATGGACAAGGTTTAACTACATTTTCGGGACAATATTTTGGTTCTGTTACAAGTCCAGTTTTCACATGGTATGTAGGTGGAAATGTTGTTGGAAGTGGACAAAATTATTCAGGTAACGTTGCTAACCAAACAGAAGTGTGTTTTGAATTGGAAGGTACTTCTTTCGGTTGGGATTCAATAACCCAAAACCAATGGATTGACACATGTTACGCAATCTATTGTGATTTTGTAGCAATTGGAGATACAAGCGGTGGCACGGATAGTAGCGCAACTTCTGATTGTGGAACCACTTCAACCTATACTTTTTCTACGAATCCAAATAACCAAACTACCTTTGTTGGGTCGTATACTGGAACTACGAATCCATTTTTCTTTTGGACAGTAAATGGAGTACTTCAAGCTGGAAACACTTCTACGTTCACTTCAAACAATCTTGTAGATGGAGATCAAGTGTGTTTTGAAGTACGAGAATACATTGCTATGTGGGATTCAACAAGCCAATGGGTTGACACTTGTTCTGCCATTTATTGTAATACATTCCAGGTTGCATCTTTAGATGAGTTTAGTAATTCAGTGATTTCAGTATATCCAAATCCATCAACAGGGTTGATTTCAATTTCATCTATAAATGAGGCTGCAAAACTTGTGATTATGGATGTACAAGGAATGGTTGTTTTGACTTCCGAAACGTTTACAAATATTGATATATCCTACTTGATTCAAGGATTGTATTATATACAACTACAGGGCGCAACTGGTGAGATTGTAAGTAAAACAGAGCGTTTAATAAAACAATAGTTCTACCACAAACAAGAAAGCCGTTCCTTCTAGTAAAAGTTGAGAGCGGCTTTTTTTTTGTTTAAAAATCACTATATGACCGTTGCAAAACCCCTTACTCTTCGTTACTATAAAAATTCAACACCCTCATTTACAGGCGTAAACTGCGGTGCCAAATTTTATTCGCGCCTCAATTATTGAATTTTGCAACGGTCTTACTATTCGTTTTCTACTAATTTTTTCAAATTGTTTAATCCGAATTCAAAATCATTTCCAAGCATTTTCTCCATGTTCATGATGACGAGCAAAATATTCATGGGATATTTCATGGTACTTGTGAATCCCCAAGTAACCAATGTTTCGTTTTCCGAAGTTGGTTGAGTTGTCAAATAAGCTTGGGCTATACCACTAAACGGTTTAATAAAACGCAATTCTGATTCAATCCGTTCACCTTCAACAACCCGTTTGATTTCTTGTTCACCATGCCCAACTTGTTTGTGGTTACTTTCCCATTTAGAAACAAAACCAACTGTTCCATCTGTTCCAACTGTTTCTTTGATCATGTGCGGATCAAGGTTTGACCATTTATTGAAACGATCTTGATTTCCAATTAAGCGAATGAAATTAAACGTGTCTTTATTGGTGCTTTTCACAACAATGGAACGTTCAACAGCATAGTCTTTTTTCACAAAAGCGGCAATGACGAGTACGCAAAGAATGAGTGCGCCTATAACTCCTAAAATTATCCAAAGGATCATCATATCAATTTATTTTAGAGATACGAACCTACGAAAAAAAATGATTAGCGTTGAACCATATAACACAAACAATATTTTTCAACAGGATTCGAAAGCGCTGAAATATTTAAATTATCCGAAGCTTTTGAAACATCAATTACAGAACCGTTTTTCATTAATAAATTGATGTTCTGATTCGTTTGATTGTACGCATTATTTGTGAGCAATTCCGAGTAAACAAAATACTTCACCTCTTCGTCATTAAGATCATATTGCTGGCGAATTAGTTCTTCTTCCATCTTAATTCGATCTGGACCAAAAGGGTCTTTGGAAATTTCCACTTTATGCAAACGGCGATTCACCAAGTTCGTTGAAAGAATCGAAAGTACTTTATCTGGATGTTGTTGCCATACTTTTACAGCACCCATGATGTCATAATCATCCAGTTGTGCAAAGGTTTCCAATACCGCTGGATCTTGTTCAAAATCGGATTTTGTGACATCGTTTTTAAGAAAATACTCCAAGGCTGGACTAGCGAAAACTGGTTCTCCTTTTTTGACCAATACTTTAGCGCGTTTCAACACATTGATCAACATAAATTCTGCACTTACAACTGTTTTGTGCAAATAAACTTGCCAGTACATCACACGCCGAGCGACTAAGAATTTTTCAATGGAATAGATTCCTTTTTCTTCCACCACCAATTGATCATTGTGAACGGTCAACATCTCAATGATGCGATCTGTTCCAATAATTCCTTCAGAAACACCTGTGAAAAAACTATCGCGGTTCAAATAATCCAAACGATCCATGTCCAATTGACTTGAAACCAACTGATGGAGGAATTTTTTTGGGTAACGATCTCTGAAAATCAATAAAGCACGTTCCAAATCGTCTTTACCATTGGTGTGTTCCGCAGCCAATCGTTCAAGAAAATAGATCGAAATTTGCTCATGACTGACTCCATTTGCGATGTCATACTCCAATGCGTGACTAAATGGACCATGACCAATGTCGTGTAATAAAATTGCAATTAAGGCGGCTCGTTCTTCTTCTGGAAGGATTTCGTGCCCTTTTCTTCGAATGGAGTTAATGGCTTGTTGCATTAAGTGCATTGCACCTATAACATGATGAAAACGAGTATGTAACGCTCCTGGGTAAACCAAATGCGTCATGCCTAATTGTTTGATCCGTCTCAATCGTTGTACGAAGGGATGCTCAATGAGGTCGAAAATAAATTCGTCTGGAATAGTAATAAAACCGTATACCGGATCGTTGATTATTTTCTTTTTATTGTTTCGAGGGGCGTTTGTGCGCAAATTGAATACTTTTATATACCGAATTCAAAGCTAATTATTCTAATTAACATGCAAGCAAAGATTCTTTGGGCAGACGACGAAATGGAGTTCTTGAAACCCCACGTGCTCTTTTTGGAAGCCAAGGGTTACCAAGTCGATTTAATAAATAATGGCTCAGAAGCCGTTGAAATGTGCCAGGAGAACAATTATGATATTGTATTTCTAGACGAAAACATGCCTGGGATTTCTGGTTTGGAAGCGTTGGCTCGAATCAAGGAAATTCAACCGCAGTTACCTGTGGTGATGATTACCAAAAGCGAAGAGGAATCCATCATGGAAGATGCAATTGGCAGTAAAATTGCCGATTACCTCATCAAACCAGTGAATCCAAATCAGTTGATCTTGTGTTTGAAAAAGAACTTGGATCACCGTAAATTGGTTTCTCAGAAAACAAATTCAAACTACCAACAGGAATTCCGTCAATTGGGAATGCAATTGAATGGTCGTTTGGACGCTAATGAGTGGGCAGAAGTGCACAAAAAATTAGTGTATTGGGATTTGGAATTCGAAGGATTGGAAGATCAAGGAATGCGCGAAATTCTCAATGCACAGAAAAAAGAAGCAAATGATCTGTTCTGTCGTTTCATTGAAAACAATTACGAAGATTGGTTTGATGGAGATGAAGATGCACCTGATATGGTTCACCATTTGCTGAAAGACCGTGTTTTCCCTTTGTTGAGTGAAGATCCATTGTACCTGATTGTGATTGATAATTTGCGTTACGATCAATGGCAAGTATTAAAACCGATTGTGTCTAATTTCTTCACAGTTGAAAAAGAAGACATCGTTTATTCCATTTTACCAACAGCTACACATTATGCTCGGAATGCTTTATTTGCAGGTCTAGTGCCGACTGAAATTGCGAAACGTTTCCCCAAACATTGGTTAAACGAGGAAGATGAAGGTGGTAAAAATATGCATGAAGCTGTTTTTTTAGAAGGAAACTTAAAACGCAACGGCAAAAATGTAAAATGGTCCTACAATAAAATCACCAACCTCGATGCAGGAAAAAAATTGGTGGATCAATTCCATACCTACAAAGACAATCAATTGAATGTGATCGTTTATAACTTTGTAGATATGCTATCGCATGCTAGAACAGAAATGGACATGATCAAGGAATTGGCTGCTGACGAAGCTGCTTACCGTTCATTGACTTTATCGTGGTTTGAGCATTCTCCATTGCAGGAAATTTTCAAAAAAATAGCTGAAAAAGGTGGTAAGGTTGTCGTAACGACAGACCATGGAACAGTGCGTGTTACCAATCCAGTGCGTATTGTGGGTGATCGAACAACGAATAGCAACCTGCGCTATAAAACGGGGCGAAACTTGAGTTACAAGGAGAAAGAAGTGTTTACCGTAAAACATCCTGAGAAAATTGGTTTACCAAAATCAACTATCTCCAGTGAGTTTGTGTTTATGCGTGAAAACGATTATTTCGTCTACCCCAATAATTACAACCATTTTGTACATTATTACAACGATACGTTTCAACATGGAGGCGTTTCGATGGACGAATTATTGATTCCATTTGTTATTCTTCAAGCAAAATAATGGAACTGGTTGCACATTCATTAGATGATTTGCCATTTGTGGCCAAGCAATTACTCGAATCGCTTGGTCACCGCAAAATTGTGGTATTCGATGGACAAATGGGCGCCGGAAAAACAACATTGATTACGGCCGTTTTAAAAGCAATGGGCATTCCTGATCCAGATGGTTCACCGACCTATTCCATTGTGAATACCTATCATTCGCTTTATTACGGAGATGTACTGCATTTCGATGTTTACCGTTTAAATTCTCTCGAAGAAGCTTTGGGGATTGGCATGGAAGAAATGGTGTACAGCGATGCTTACTGTTTTATCGAATGGGGTGAAAAAGTGCGGGAAATTTTACCAGAAGATACGGTTGAAGTGAACATTTCTGTGAATGAGGAAGGCGAGAGGATCATAAGTGTTGTCAGCTCTTGAGATTTTCAGTTTTTCAGTTTGGTGAGTTTTTCAGTTCTTGAGTTTTTCAGTTTGACAGTTTGACAGTTTCTTGAGTTAGATAGTTAGATGGTTTTTTGAGTTTCTATAGAAATCCAAGGCTCAATAAATGTCCCAATCTGTTTTGCGTGAATAATAAGTAAAGCAATAAAATGCCAATTCCCCAAAAGGAAAACTGGTAGAGGAACACAAACGTTAAGTCCTTTCGTTGCCTGAAATAGGTGATGATCGGAATACAAAACACAGCGATCAATAACCAGCGAATGGCACCTAAATGAAAATCAACACCCGTTTCATTCACATCAAAATCATCCGATGTGTAAACGCGAATAGGTGTATGTAATAGCCATGTTTTTTCAATGATGACATCTGGATAAGAATTGATCCAATAGCTTCTTCTTGTTTCTAGAAAATACTTGCCTGTGTTTTTAAATGCAACGGATGAGATATCATCGAAGAGAATCCCATTGTGATCATTACTCGAATAAGATACTAATTCATCTTCTTCAAAGTGTGATGGAAGCGCAAGATCTAGCACCAAGGCAAGGACAAAAATCCAGCTGATCCGTACAACCCATTTGAAGTACATCCATCTTTTTCCACTTGTTAATTGTTCGTAGTAATGGGTGTCTTCCTTGATTTTTTGATGGCGTTGTTGTTCAAACCGCATTTTTGCTTGTTCCATGCGCGCTTTTAATTGCGCTTCAGTTTCTGGAACGTTGGATTTACGTTGTGCACTGCGCGATTCTGATCCAGGTTTTTCAGGATTTAACAATTGTTCAACCGCTCGTGTGAGTTGAATAAACTCTTCATTTGCTTTTGGACTTGGATTAATGTCGGGATGCACTTTTAAAGCCATTCGCTTGTATTGCTTACGAATTTCTTCCTCAGTAGCTCCAGGCTTGAGTTGAAGTATTTGATAGCATTTGGCGCGTGTCATGCTTTTATTCCGAGTTGTTGAAGTGTCTTTAATCTGTTTATTTTTGAGCCTTGATTGTAAACTATGTTGGTTCGATAGCGTTTTTTAGGAGCTGCATACGGACCAAATTTTTGCTTGCAATAATGCTGAATTTCCTCCAAAGAAGGCGTTTCAGTTGTCTCATCAACAATTATAATACATTTTTGACCAAAAGTATCATCGGGTTCTGCGGAAATAAAAAATGAACCGTTTATGAAGCCTTCGAGGAGTTGCTCGAGTTGTTCTGGATGAATTTTCACACCACCACTGTTGATCGCAAAATCTGTTCGTCCAAGCCAATTAAAGTGTTCGCTGTCGATTAATTCTACGCTGTCTGTTGTTGTTAATTGCTGAATTCCAAGAATAGCATCTGAAATGACCAGTTGAGTTCCTTCTGCCGAAAATTGTACACCTTTCATTGCCGAATAAGTTGGTTGTCCTACTTTCCGTATAGCGATGTGTGAAACGGTTTCGGTCATGCCAAATCCATGAAAACAAGCGCAATCGAGTTGTTGTAACTGTTTTTCCAAGTGAGCTGAAAGTGGCGCTCCACCAAATAAAATGGTCTTTACAAACTGCAGTTTTTCTGGATTAGTTGCTAAAATGGTTTGTATTTGCAGTGGTACCATGGGACAAAAGTCAAGGTATTCATTCGGTTCCAATACAGTCAACGGATTGGAAGACGGATCACATACAATGAGTTTCAGTTTCCCAATAATGGCGCGAACAAGCATCATTTTTCCTCCAATTGTTTTGGGTGAAATACCTAATAAAGCCGTGTTTCCAGGTTGTAATTGAAAGAAATCCAATGTACGTTGAGCTGACCCAATTAACTGATTCCGAGAAAGAATAATTGTTTTAGGAACGCCTGTTGATCCACTGGTTTGCACTTCAAAATGAGCAATACCCGATTCCCACTCCGAGATGAAGTGTTCGATAGCAACTTTTAATGCTACATCCCTTGTTCGATAACTTATTTCATGTTCCAATTGTGGAATGGTATTTGTAAATCCAGGTACAACGTCAAAAATTTATGAGTCTCTTGGAGATTATTCGCTAAATTTAGGCATTCACATAGAATACAAAATTAGAAGTCATGAAAAATAGTCTTATTCTTTTTACAGTAGTCGCATTCGTTGCAATGGCATTTACCTTTAATACTGCAGCTCCTAAGCCGAAACATCACGCTAAAACAGTGACAATGGGCGGAATCAAATTTGATAAATTGCGTGTTGAAAAAGCGCTTAAACAAGCAAAAGATTCAGGAAAGTTAGTCTTCATTGATGTGCATACAACTTGGTGTAGTCCTTGTAAAGAAATGGCGCGAACAACTTTTCAATCGGAAGAGGTAGGGAAGGTGTTTAACAAAAAATTCGTCAACCTAAAAATTGATGCTGAAAACGATGCAGATGGAGCAGATATTTCTAAAACATATAGCGTGAATGCTTATCCAACGTTATTGTT
>JAYSRF010000201.1:0-8524 GCA_043721195.1 Fluviicola sp.
GTTATTCATAACATATTCGCGTTGCGTTACCGTTTATTTAACTATTTTAGAACAGAACTAATTCATTCTACTATGAAAAAACTATTACTCTTTATCGCCTTAATTGGTGTTAGTGATGCTGTTATCGCACAATGTACCACAACAAATGCAACTTCCTGTGTATGCGAAGATGGATCTGCACAATGTCTTCTTTTGCCTGATATCACTGCCTCTTGGAAAGGAATTAGCAACGGTGGTTATATCGAATACCCACAAGTTGGTGCCGGAACAAACTATGCTGGACAAGGTTCAGATGATGGTCGTTTACGTGTGACAGGCTCTACTCCCAACATCGGACATGGTTCATTTACCGTTCGTGGAGAAGATGCAAATGGAAAAAGAACATTCTTATGCGGTAACGATACCATCTTTGATGTAGCAGCAAATGGTGCTTTTACTTGTCCAAATGGTGATCCAAATCCAAAACAACTGATCATTCAACGGATTTATAGAAAAGACAGCTCTGCAATGGACTATGTTGATCAATATGTTGGAAGCATGACCTATCACCCTGCTCATGGACATAACCATGTGGATGATTGGGCTGTAATGACTTTGCGTGTACCAACAGCTGATCCAAATCCAACGCATTGGCCTATTGTAGGAACAGGTGCTAAAATTGGATTTTGTTTGATGGATTATGGTCAATGTGGGTCTGCTGGATCAACTTATGATGGACATTGTCGTGATACAAACACCGTTTATATGGGCGGAAATACACTCTATAATGTAGATTTTCCGAACTGGAACTTAGGAGGTGGAAACTACAACTGTTCGGTTATTGAACAAGGAATTTCTTCTGGTTGGACGGACGTTTATGGAAAACACTTGGATGGAATGTGGATCAATGTTCCAGAAAACACCTGTAATGGTGATTATTACATTGTATTGGAAATTGACAAACGCGGTAATTTTATTGAAGAAAACGATTCCAATAATTATACTGCTGTTCCTGTGACTTTAACTATGCAACACCCAGCAAATACACCACAAGTCCCAACAATTGATTCAGATAATTCGAACAATTTATGCGATGGTGGAGCAATTACGCTGACAGCAACTGGAGGATCGAGTTATGTATGGTCAAATGGTGATACAACCCAATCCATTACAGTTACAGATCCGGGAAGCTATACCTGTGAAGTGACCAATTATTGCGGTGTCAATATGTCTGATCCCTTTGTTGTCAATTCAGTGATTCCAGCTACTCCAGTATTAGTAGGAGATACCGTTTGTATTAGTGGTGCAATGACCTTAACAGGAACTGGTACGGGAACAATTACATGGTATGATGATTTAGGAATTTTGGTTGGAACAGGTGATACTTACACGACTCCCGTTTTAACAACAACAACGACTTATTATGCTTTAAACACAGATGCATATTCAGATACGTTGAGTTTAGAGCCTCATGACAATGGTATTGGTGGAGGTGGTTACGTAACTTCTGACCAATATGAGGTATTTACTTCACACGAACCTTTTACACTCAAATCAGTGTTGGTTTATTCCCAAAATACTGGAACAGTGACCATTGAATTACAAGATGAAAATGGAGCTGTTTTAGAAACAATGCTGGCAAATGTTCCTACAGGCGAAAGTCGTGTTGAATTAAATTTCAGCGTTCCAGCAGACTCTAACCTGCGATTGGCTGGATCAAACATCACTTCAAGTGGATTGTACCGAAATAATAATAGCGCAGCATACCCATATGAAATTGAAGAGTTGGTTTCGATAACTGGAGCTTCAGCTGGAGCATCTTACTATTACTTCTTCTATGATTGGGAATTATTGACAACAAATAGTACATGTGGTAGTGCCATGGTTCCGATTGACGCTGTAGTTGAAACATGCGCTGGAATTAGTGAAAATGTAGCATTCAAACAATCCATTAAACTCATGCCAAATCCATCTAATGGTGAATTTAAAGTTGAATTTGCAACCGAAAATGATGGAAAAATTGAATTTGAATTGTTGAGTACAATTGGAACTTCAGTTTACAAAGAAACAACTGAACACAGTTCTGGAATCAACTCATGGAATTTTCAGCAACAACACTTATCAAAAGGACTTTATCTATTCAACATTCGTTACGAAGGAAAAGATTATACTTCACGTATCGTTATTGAATAAGGTTCATGAAGTTAAAACGAATATTGCATTACGTACTGATTCAGATTTGCTGTTTCAGTACGTTTGCTGTTTTTAGTCAAACCATTATCGCTGATTGGGAAACCTTTACAATGGCGAATTCTTCGTTACCCGATAATACAATTCGTTGTCTCGTTGTTGATCAATCCAATGAACTATGGATCGGAACAGACAACGGCTTAGCGCATTTGAATGGGAATACGTGGGAAGTTTTTAATGAATCAAATTCTGGATTAAGCGATAATTATGTACGCACATTAGCTGTTGATGAAAATAACGACCTATGGATTGGAACAACCCTAGGCGGTGTTCAAAAATTTGATGGAACAACTTGGATCAATTTCAATACGAGCAATTCTGATATCCCAGATAATTTTATACGAACCATTTCTATTGATCTAAATGGAGGTAAATGGATTGGAACAGTTGAAGGATTAACTTACTTCAATGATACCTCTTGGGTAACTTGGACGATTGCTAATTCGGTTATTTTGACCAATAATATTACATCGATTGGAATTGGAGCGCAAAATGAAAAATACATAGGCACCATTAACGGCGGATTGATTTACATGGATAGTGATACAACTATTCTAGGCATTTATTACATCCTAAATTCAGGAGTTCCTGACAATTCGGTTGTTAAAGTACAAGTTGACGAATTAGGAAAACCGTGGTATGCTGCTTGTGCTGGAGGTTTGTTTACGGATACAGGAAACCAAACTTGGATGACCTTTAACTATGCCAACTCACCAATGCCAACCAATAGTCTCACTACAATGAAACTCGATGATGAAAACAATTTTTACATTGGAACACAACAAAATGGATTGATCATCAGGCGAGCCAATTCAACTTGGGGTTTCTATACTACAGCCGATTCAGAACTCCCAGAAGATTATATTTTGTCACTCGCAAAAGATGCCGATGGCGCAGTTTGGATTGGGACTTTTTCTCATGGTCTTGTAAAATTAACAGAAGGATATTTGGCCATCAACGAACAAGATAACAGACCACTTAAGGTTTATCCAAATCCAGTTGAGAGCAATGGAATTCTTCGGTTTTCAAAAATTTTAAGCAATCCCAGCATTTCGATTTCTACCGCTACTGGAAAAGTAGTTTTTGATGAAGAATTTTCTGGAACACTCAACTCATTCTCAGTTCCAGATTTAGAAAGCGGTGCTTATTTTATACGCATTGACGAAGAGAATACTTCAGTGGTAATTCGGGTTATGATTTCATAAACTCATGAATTGGAATTATCGTTGAAAACCAAATGAAAATTACATTTATCAATTGAATTCTTACACCTCAACACCCTTCTTCAATCACACTTTTCTTGAAATCAGCCACCAATTTTTTCATTGATTTTAAATGGGTGATTTTTTCATCTATGGAAATGATTTTATATTTTGAAAAAAACTCCAATTTGATTTTAAAATCGATGTACTTTAGCATTCAAACAATTTCTAACATTACCAAAATGAACAAAGCTATTCGACTTTTAATCATCCTTTTTCTTCTAAACACATCTTTTTCTAGCATTGCTCAAGGATTAAACACCGAATTGGGCTTTAATTATAATTACCACCAACTTCCTTCAGGTGTTGCATGTGTGAATGAGTTTACTTATTTGGTCAAAAGTCAAAAGTCTTCTGGAAGTTTTTTTACCCAATGCGCTCTCCTTAAATTAGACACATTGGGAAATGTACTCTGGACGGTTGAAATAATGCCCATATTCACTGAGTACATTGAGGTAAATCAACTGATTCCTACAGAAAATGGTGGTGTTTACGTGGTTGGAATTGGTGTTCCAACATGTGATGTACTCATAGATTGCTATTCATTTATTCAAAAATATGATACTAGTGGAAATTTAGAGTGGTCAACTTTGAAACCCAATAATTGTTATGGGCAAAACATGACTGGACTTTCACTTCTTTCATCCAACTCCACCCTCGTCAATTACGTAGATTCAAGTGGTTCCCATATCCTGCAATTCAATCCAAGTGGTATTCCAATCGATACCATTCCGATCACTTCTTGCTACTTGCAAGGATTTTCAGAATTATCGAATGCAACGATCGTCGGTTTTCACAATGATACGCTCTTTCAGTTTGATGGAACTGGAACGATCATCAATGAACAACTGTTTAGCACCAATATCTCTTCTATCTTAACGGTAAATGATACATTACTTGTTTTGACTCAAGACAGTATTTTTCAATTTGACAACAATTTACAAGCACTAAATGCTGAAACATTCCTTGGAATAAATAACTATTCTCGTTTGAAAAATCTGGATGGCATTGTTCATTTAATGGGAGAAACCGCGACTGGGATTGCATTGTTGAAGATAGACAATCAACTTCAATTGGTCAATTCCCTTCCTATTTCCATTGACCTACATCCGAATTATTACAACGATTTTTCCAATTCACATCTTTCTATTGGGGATGCATATCCAATTACGTTGTACAATGCAATTCGTTACTTGGATTATTCAACCGAAAGCACTGTAAATGAATTGGTCAATTGGACGGATATTGGTATTGTGGATGTGCAAATAAACCAACAAACAATTATTCCAGTACCCAATACCAGTGGTGTGTACACCACCAATCTGGATGTCAGTGTTCTCGTAAAGAATTTTGGAACAAATGTATTGCAAAATTGCCGTATTAATCATCGGATAGCCCCAACAATCGTATGCTCCGATTTCTATTATACAGAAGAATTTCAAAATTTGAATCTTGCCCCAGGAGATTCTACTTGGATCAATCTTGGTTGGATGGGTGAGTACACTAATTTCTATCAAACAATTGTAGAACGGATCGTTTGTTTCTATACCAGTCATCCCAATCAGAAAACAGATTTAGTTGTACCAAATGATCAAGGATGCGAATACATATTTTTTGGCTATGTAGGAAATGATGAACAGACACTGGCAGATTTTACACTTTTTCCAAATCCAACTACTGAAAGTATAACAATTCAATCTCCATTCGCTGGGCAAACGAATTACTTACTGAAAGATCTGAACGGTAGTGTGGTTATGGCTGGAATGCTTGATGGATCTAGTTTAAGCATTGAACAACTTGCGGCAGGAATTTATTTTGTTGAATTGTTCAATGAAGAGCATAAATCGTTGATTAAAAAACTGTTGATTGAGTGAGTTTTATAAGTTAGACAGCTTCACAGTTTTTTGAGTTTCACAGTTTTTTAGTTTTCACCATTTTTTGGGTGAAAAAAACGCGAACCAGTTGATTCGCGTTTTAGTTATTTAACAGTCAATTAATCATTGATTTGCTTCATAAAATCAGCTGTTTGTGACTCACCCCAGTAAGGAATGGTTATCACTCGTTCTGTCATTAAAGCATATTTTTGGATGGCTTTTTCGAAATACGGTTTCGCATTTTTTTCGCCGCCACCAAACATTTTTGGCGTAAAGAAAATAGAAACAGCTTTCAAGTAATAAATGTGTGGATTGTTTTCATTGATCTCTTTCGCTTTTTTCAAGTTATCTTCGAAAATAGGGCCATACTCTTTCCAGCGACTTGCACCATCAACCGCCATTCGTGAATTTGCAACGAGTGCTTTTAAAATATAAACGTGATCATTTTCAGTTCCAAGCGCTAGAATTCGATCTAAAAATGCTTCTGCTTCATCAACAATTAAGTCTTTTGTTGCCACATTTTCTTCCATGTAAGAAATAATACACTTTGTGTAACCCGCATAATATTGCGCCACCCATTGATCTTGGTATTTGTTGGCAATTAAATCAAATTTCGCAGAGGCTGTCATAAAAGAAGACATTGTTTTAGCAGTATCCATGATCGAATATGCTTCATTGAGATTGTCTTCCATGGTTGGTTCTTGTGCACGAACGGTTGTAATTGTCAACAACATGAGTGCAAGGGCAGTAAACATTCTTTTCATTGGTTTCTGTATTGGTTATAAACTATAATTCATCTTTATTAAACTCGGTTAAGGAGAAATTGACTCCTAAAAATATCGAACGATAGATCGGTGGAAGAATCGGATAACGCTGTGTACCATCTTGACTGTAACGGTATCCAAGGACATTCTTTTGGTTCAAAATATTATCCACACTCAAATAAATGACCGTAAACATTTTGCGAATTGTTGTCAAATAACTCACTGTTAATGCTACGTTGTGAAAGTCAGGAGCTTTATCAGAGAGAAAACCTGTTGAGTTTGGATCGTAAAAATGACGTCCACTAGCGTAGTTATAGCTTGCAGAGAAATTGGTTTGCCATTTCATGATAAAGTACTTCGCAATCACATTTAAATTATGAGTAGAAACATAATCGGGTGTTACTTTAGAAATATAGTTTTGGTACAAACGCTTTGTATCAACGTAACTGTAAGAGATCCAATAATCGAAGTTCTTAATCGATTTTTTATCCCGCCAGAAAAAGTCGATTCCTTGTGCGTAACCAGATCCAGAATTATCCACCATACCTAAATCGAAGCGAAATTGATTGGGTGTGTAAGCCGTTCCATTTTCACGTACCAACTGATTGTAATCTTTATAATACCCTTCTATACGCAGTACACGGTCCTTTTTTGACCATTGGTAATTCAACATGTAATGAATGGATTGCTGAAAACCTGGACGATATCCTTGTAGGAAATAATTGGTTCCTGCTGTTTGATAAAAGAGTCCGCTCGCAGCTGACACATTACTAAACTGACCTGTTCTAATAGCAAAAGCGACACGCGGGGCAATATTTGCCTTTGCAATTAATTGGGAATATTCTGCGCGAACTCCTGGTTTAATAGCAAACCAAGCTACAGGTTTGTATTCTGCCTCCACATAAGCAGCGCTCACCAATTCATCAAACTGTCCAATCAAGGTATCAAAACGTTGTGTATAAGTGATGCGTTGCAAATCTGTACCGATCAATACGTTGAATTTACTCCCGGTTTCGTACCACAATTCTGCTCTTCCTTGAACACGCGTATCGTTTCTAAAAAGCGGTGCTGTTCCAAACGATATGTTGTCAGTGTTGTTACTGAAAGAAAATGCAGAATAGAGTTTGAAATGCTCGTTTATAAAGTACTTGTAGGAAGATGTTAACAAGGTGTTTTCGTTTTTGATTCCGAAATTGAGCGTCGCTCCCGCAATAGTAGGGTCTGAAATGGTAATACCCGATTTATTAAACGAATGCGTAAGGTTCATCTTAAAAATCCCATTGTTTTCTGTTCTGGAAATAAAACGGGTTGTGATGGAACCACCTTGGGGAACATCATAAAAATCAACATTCGTAGGTGTAATTGCTAAATAAGGAGCAATATTGGTGTAATTTCCCGAATATTCAACTGCGTTCTTTCCCATTAATTTTGCGCCTGAGATTCCCACTCCTGCAAAGTTCGCGCCAATGTTAATGGTGTTTTTTTCGGGTAAGTCGTTTGTTTGCAAATCAAGAATGGACGATAGGGCTTGTCCAAACCGCACACTATAACCACCACTACTAAAAGCAACGCCTTTGAATTGAAATGGATTAAAACGACTACGTTGAGCAACACCGGGCACTGCACTTCCAAAAGCATTTTGAGCCACCATTCCATCAACAATGAGTGAACTTTCACTGACATCACCACCACGCACCATCAATCCAGTTTGATCACCACCATTGCGTTGAACTCCGGGAAGTGTTTGAATGGCTCCAATGATATCTCCTTGCGCACCAGCTGTTGTTACGATGTCTAATGGTTTTAACACAGCAACCGAACGATCATTGGCTTCAATTGTTCCAGCTGTAATGGTTACTTCATCTAAATTGGAAGCTACTTCCTGTAATTTGATGTTCAGTGTGTAAGTACTATCTGCTAACGTAATTGGTTGGAGTAACTTTATAAATCCTACTCGATTGAAAACAAGTGTCTTCTCCCCTTTTAATTGGGTCTTAAGGACATATTTACCGCCAGCATCAGTAGTCGTTCCCTCTGTTGTTCCTAAAAAGGAAATACTAGCAAACCCAATTGGTTCACCTTTCTGGTTTTTCACCTCACCCTGAATGGTACTTTGCGTCAATCCCATCATGGGAAATAATACAAAGAGGAGCAATTGAATAGCGGATATACCTTTGTTGGTAGTCTGTAAATTTGAAATCATTGGTTGTCTTTTTGTGCTACAAATGTAAACCGATGATTTTAATCTAACTACAATTATTCGGCGAATGGTACCAAGAAGATGAAATCTGGGGCGAAATGCTTCATTAGAAACCTGCAAAAGAACTTATTTGGGGCGAAGAGATTTTGAACTAATCAGAAATTTGAACGGTTGTCTACTTTCCCCTCTTCTTTA
>JAYSRF010000202.1:0-25730 GCA_043721195.1 Fluviicola sp.
GGTGTTTTTGCTGCTGCCCGTGATGTTACCGAACAAAAACAGGCATCCCAATATGCCCGTAGTTTAATTGAAGCCAGCTTAGACCCTTTGGTTACTATCAGTGCGGAAGGAAAGATAACAGATGTAAATAATGCTTCTATAAGCATTACTGGTGTTCCACGAGAAGAATTGATTGGCACCAATTTCTCACACTATTTTACAGAGCCTGAAAAAGCACAGGAAGGATATCAGCAGGTCTTTGAAAAAGGTTTTGTTGCTGATTATCCACTAACGGTAAAACATAAAAACGGGAAATTAACGGATGTTTTATATAATGCCTCTGTATATAAAGATGATAAAGGAAATGTACTGGGTGTTTTTGCTGCTGCCCGTGATGTTACCGAACAAAAACAGGCATCCCAATATGCCCGTAGTTTAATTGAAGCCAGCTTAGACCCCTTGGTTACTATCAGTGCGGAAGGAAAGATAACAGATGTAAATAATGCTTCTATAAGCATTACTGGTGTTCCGCGAGAAGAATTGATTGGCACCAATTTCTCACACTATTTTACAGAGCCTGAAAAAGCACAGGAAGGTTATCAGCAGGTCTTTGAAAAAGGTTTTGTTGCTGATTATCCACTAACGATAAAACATAAAAACGGGAAATTAACGGATGTTTTATATAATGCCTCCGTATATAAAGATGATAAAGGAAATGTACTGGGTGTCTTTGCTGCTGCCCGTGATGTTACTCAAAGCAAGAATACAGAAGAACAATTGAGAGAAGTGAACAAAGAACTTGAAGGGTTTTCTTATTCTGTCTCTCACGATTTACGCGCTCCTCTGAGAGCCATTAATGGTTATTCAAAAATATTACAGGAAGATTATGCTACAAAGATGGATGTTGATGGAATAAGCTCTCTTAATGCAATCCTAAACAATTCTAAAAAAATGGGCGAACTTATTGATGGTTTGTTGGCTTTTTCTAGACTAGGAAAAAAAGAAATAACAATTTCCGAAATAGATATGAACAATCTTGTTACTTCGGTTAGAGAAGAAGTAATGTATGGGAATTCAACAGAAATAGAATTTAAAATAGATGATCTTATTCCTGCTAAGGGACAACAGATCTTAATGAAACAAATATGGGTTAACTTAATTTCTAATGCAATAAAATACTCAAAACATAATCCCAACATCATCATTCAAATAGGATCTTATTATAAAGACAACCTTGTTGTTTATTATGTAAAAGATAATGGTGCAGGGTTTGATATGCAATACTATGATAAACTTTTTGGAGTTTTTCAACGCTTACATTCTCAACAAGAATTTGAAGGAACGGGTATAGGGTTGGCGATTGTACAAAAAATTATTACTCGCCATAAAGGAACTGTATGGGCGGAATCGAAAGTAAATGAAGGTTCATGTTTTTATTTCAGCTTGCCTATTATTAACGCTTAAATCCAACTTAAAATGGACTACAATAATATTGAAATTTTATTTGCTGAAGACAGCATTGATGATGCTAACCTTACTATTAGAGCGCTGAGGAAAGGCGGTTTGATTAATACGATCTATCACGTGAAAGATGGTGCCGAAGCACTTGATTTTTTGTATCGTAAAGAAGCTTATGAATCTCGAAACCCAAATGAACATCCGAAACTTATTCTGCTTGATTTGAAAATGCCAAAAGTATCTGGTATAGAGGTTTTGCAAAAAATAAAATCTGACCCTCAATTTAAAACGATCCCAGTAGTCATTCTTACGTCCTCTAAAGAAGACCCGGATATTAAAAGTTGTTACGAACTTGGCGCAAACAGCTATATAGTTAAACCTGTTGAGCACGAAAATTTTTTTCAAACTATTAAAGACATTGGTTTTTATTGGATGATATCAAATCAACCTTTGCAATAAATGGACGCAACCCTAAAAATATTGCTGGTTGAAGATTCTGAAACTGATGCAGATTTACTGATCAGGTTTCTGAACAGAGAAAAAATTAATTTTAAACATTCAAGAGTTTGGAATAAAGACGCTTTTTTAACTGCAATAAATGAGAATGAGTACGATTTAATAATTGCTGACCAGTCTCTTCCTCAATTTAGTGGAATGGAAGCTTTTCGCATTTCTAAAAATGCGAAAAAAAATATTCCATTTATTTTAGTTACCGGTACGGTTACAGAAGTTATTTTAACTGAATTTGCAAAGGAAGGAATTGATGATTATATCTTGAAAGAAAATTTGTTACGCTTGCCCTCTGCAATTAAACAGGTAATGAGTAAGAAAGAAATTAAAGACTTAAATAAGAAATTAGAAATTGCATATAAGGATATTAATGACAGCATCAACTATGCAAAAAAAATTCAGAATGCAATGTTGCCTGATTCCGCTCAGTTGCCCAGTAATTTTCCTGAATCGTTTATTTTATTTAAGCCAAAAGACATTTTGAGTGGCGACTTTTACTGGTTCAAAAAGGTAGAAGATACATTTTTTACTGCGGTTGCTGATTGTACGGGACATGGAATTCCTGGAGCATTAATGAGTATGATTGGTATCGAAAAACTAAACAATGTGATTTTAAAAACAAAAGAAACTTCCGAAATATTAAAACAACTTAATGAAAGTATAGAAATTGCATTATGTCAATCAACTCGTTACGAACATAGCCAGGATGGAATGGACATAGCATTATGTTCAATTGACAAAAAAAATAATATCCTGAAATTTGCAGGAGCAAACAGACCAATTTGGATTCTCCGCCAAGGACAAAAAGATTTAGAAGAAATAAAAGGAACTAAAAAAGCAATTGGTGGATTATCAACAAACTTCCCCTCAAACTTCGATACGCATTCAATAAAATTACAAAAAGGCGATACGATATACATTTTTTCTGATGGATATGCAGATCAATTTGGAGGGGAAAAGAAAAAAAAATTAACAACAAAAAAGTTTAAACAACTCATATTAAGTATTCAAGACAAAACAATGCACCAACAAAAAGTACATCTAAATAACTTTTTTGAAGATTGGAAAGCGGAATTAGAACAAGTTGATGATATTTTATTAATCGGAATTCGACAAGAATAAAGAAACAAATTTATTATTAAGGATGGGCTCATTATATAACAATGGTTCGGTAATTTTTTTGAAGGCTTGTCTCCTATACTAAGAGCTCAAAGCACCACTTGTTGTTGCTCCACCAACCTACAACATCGGTGGCGAATTGAAAGCAGAAGGCGACTGGGAAGTGTTGCAAAAATGTTCAGTTTTCGAATTCAACGATAACAATCCAAAAGGTGAAGCACGTACGAAGTACGAAAACATGTTGTACTTAGAGCGTCCAGGATGTAACTTGTGCATGGGGAACCAAGAGAAAGCGGAAAAAGGTGATACCGTAATGGCAACTTCTACCCGTTTGTTCCAAGGTCGCGTAGAGGAAGACACAGATGGTAAAAAAGGAGAATCATTGCTTTCTTCAACACCAGTTGTGGTACTTTCTACGATTTTAGGAAGAACTCCAACAATTGAAGAATACACGAAAGCAGTTGAAGGAATTACCTTGACTAAATTTGCGCCATCATATAAGTTGTTGGTGAATTAAGAATAGTTAAAGCAATTGAAAAGCCCAGTTTCGTGAAAGGAATTGGGCTTTTTTGTTGGGGTGAAGAAAATGGGGTGGTGGTAATTCAAAATCCGTGTTAGTTGCCGTTATTTTTCTAAAAGTTGTCTAAATCTTTCAACTTTGTCACCTTGTGTTACCATAATATTTTTGTCAAAGTCGAAGAATGGTTCAAGTTGCCAATCTTCACTTCCTGCAAATCCAATTCGTGAATAGAAGTCAAGAAAATTCCACAAATTGTCGCCAAGTATTTTACCGTGCATCGTATCTCCTTCGTGAGAAAAATATAGTATCTCGGAAGGATTGTTTCCAATGGCGATTATATCTCCATTTGGTACATCCATTAAAGGCAATTTGTCTTGCCATAGTTTTTTAGCTATCTCGATCGCTTCTCTGTCGTTATATTCTGGGTCAATGGATGCCTTTATCCATTCTTGAAAATTAATGCATTGTTCTGCAAGAGAATTTAAATTCCAATAAATGTCACCAGAAAAATTCTGACTGAACTCCTCTGAAAGTGTTTCGTCAAATTGATAGCTAAATTCTAAATGTCTAGAGAAAAGAAATAACTTTCTTAAGTCTTCAGGTATAGTCTTGCCAATTTGCTTTTCAACGGAATCTATTTCTGCGACGGTCGCAGGTTTGTCGATGAAGGGCTTGAGCGTAATTGTCCAGTTTTTGCGTTTTGCAATGTCTAGTAGCCAATCGATTTTATTTATTACTTGTTTGTATGTCTGTTCGTCTGTCATTATAATTGTTGCTAACGATTTCGGACTTTGCGTTCGGGTGGGTTTCAGAGCACAAAGTTTCAGTTCATTAATAAAGTTTATAAGAAGTACAAAAGTACAAAGCTCCAAGTTTAAAAGTCAGTACTCTTTGCGCAAAAGGTGTGTTAGCCACCATGATTTTTTTCATGTTCAGGATTGAATGCGTCTTCAAATTCTTCAATAAGTAATTTGATTTCATCTTCTTGATATTTTCTGGAAAAATGAACTGGAACAGGTTCACTTACTTGAGTTTGACGCATTATTTTCCCAGACATAGAAGAATAGCTATGGTAATTTAATGCTGCTTGTTCTTTATCTTCTATTTTGTAAAAACTTTCTATGAACACTTTTCTAGAGTTGAAAAAGTGTTCCTTTATTTTAGAGTGATTTTCTTCGTTTGCGGCATGATCCATAATAATACCTACAGAATCGCCTTCTTGCACATGAAGTAAATGAAACAGTTCACTCGCTTGATAATCGTTTCCTTCAATAGAAATTACTTTTGTGTTTTCATTCTGTTCGAAGGCATCTTTTAATTCTTGCACCCATTTTCCTCCTTTAAATCCACTAGCTTGAATAGCTATTTTAATGGAATCATGTTCTTTGAATTTATAGGCAAGAGTAGGTATTTTATGATTTAAAAGGATGGCTGTAACGAAAAAGCTTTTTTCTTCAAAGATGACATTCGTTTGAATTACCCCTTTTTCTATTAACTCCCATACTGGTGGCTCAACCTCAAATACATGAATTTCATACTCAGAAACCACTTCTCTAATTTCATAAATGATGGCCCCTTTTTCAATTAAATTCCACGTATAGCTTTGGATTTTCGACTGCACTTGTTTGGCGATTCCTTTCGGACCACAAATGATTATTCTTCTTTGGATGCCGATTTGATGTCGGATAACAGTATCAAAATTTACAAAGTGGTCAATATGCGTGTGACTAATAAAAATAGCATTAGAATTTTGAACTTCTTTTACAGTCAAATCACTCGCATTGCCGCATTCACATAAATAATTCCAGGGATGATTATCCAGATTTACGAGAATACAAATATCTTCTTCAATTTTACTTTTTACTTCAGCTTTAAACATAATTCAATCAATAGGAAGGTAATTTAATAATAAAACGTGCCATTCTATAAAGTAAAATAGTGATGTAACGTTTATGGTGGCTGTTAGCGGTTGCTGTTTATTCTTGAAATGACATCTGTCAGCACTGAACTTTGAGAGGAAGCACAATCCCGAAAGTTTTAGTAATCATTTAAGCACATAGCCGCCAATTTGATCGAAGTTGTTGGTGTCAGAAATTTTATTTGTTCAATTCTTTCTTCATTTTTTCAGCATATTCAGTAATCAATTTGTTCTCATTGTCACATTTAGCAAGTTTTTTATACCAAATATTGAAATTTTTCAAGTCGTTATTGTTGTAATAAAACTGCATAATATTAAAACAGTTTTCAGCATTGTATGACTTGTCTTTAATCGTTTCAAGAGATTTTAAATATTGAGTGGTTGCTTTTTCAATATGGTCTGTTTTGGAAATGGTATAAATATATTCTTTGTTTACGTACGCATTTGTAGGGTTTAAAACCAACTCTTCCTCAAGAATTTTTTCAGCCTTTTCAAAGTCCTTTAAACAATTATAAGAAAATGCAAGTTCTACGTTTAATCCTTCATAGTTTGGGTCTATTTCTTTAGCTTTTATCAAGTATGTTAGTGCTTTTGCGCATTCATTCCATCCATTATACATATACCCCCAATTGTATAATCTTTTGACAGAAGCTGTGTCTGTCTTATAATAGCTTAACCATTCTGGTAGTTTGTCTATTTGAAGATCTTCAAACATTGTTTCAGGAATCAAAGCAACTTTTACATTGTTCGGTTGAAGCCTAACCTTAACATTCGCTTCTTTTAATCGTTCCACTTGAAGCAAATTGTCAGCACCCCATTTAAAATTTCCTTCACTGTTAAAGGTTAATCCAGCTTGTTCGTCTAGTAAATAAAGCCAAAGGTGTAAGAGCTGTCTTCATTCATTTTAAATGCAACCCATTTGTCTTCACATTCAACAAATCGTTTGTCAAAACGTAAGTTTAGTTGAGCATTGGCTTTTAGTGTCAGTAGTGATACTAGTAAAAATAGATATTTCATTGTTGTCTGTTTATTCGATTCGATATTAGTGTCGTTAACGGCTGGGGTTAAGCGCAGATTAGTAGTTTTCCATTCTCCATTCTAAGTCTATTGCATTGAAGTTATGGTCTACATAGTTGTATTTGCTTACTAAAGTATGCATTTCTAAGTCACGTTTAGTTGGATCCAAAATTAACCAAAGTGTTTCATCAATTTCATTCAGGTTGTCTGTAATAAGTGCTTTTAATTTGTCTTGAAGATAAAAACTATAATGCAGTCCGGCCGAAAAACCTTCTAACATTCCTCCATTTGGATAAGTAAGGTTATAAACCTCCTGTCTAAAATGGAGTAAGTTATTAAAGAGCCACCCAATGTCTACAGGTCTTCGATTAATATGCTCTGTCATTATTGGGTACAGTGTAGTAATCGTTTCAATGATTGTTTTATTTAGTTCTGCATGTGCATCTTTTTCTCTGTCATGTAGGAACTCACCGCGCAACAAATACTCAAGATTCGTTAACTTGTTTAGAACTCTTGCTCTATCTAGACCTTCCTTGTTACCCGCAATGGTGTACTTTATTTGCACAAGTGGATTTACCTTTTTTTTTGTAAGTCCAAATGCGTCAAGTAATGTTTCAATTTGTTGGTATCGAAGCTTGGCAGGTTTACTTTTTTTATTTTGAGGAAGTGTCCACAAATAGTGATAATCCAAGATTTTATATAATAGGTCTTTTGCTGTCATCTTATAATTTTGCATATAACAGTTTCGCGCTTGTCAATCGCCTTCTTAAAACTAAACTCCCCGAAGATACAAAACTTGCTTTTTCGTACTTATTTTTCTTCTAGCTTCCAGAGGCGGTGGCGCTTGAGGCTCAATTACAGTACGTATCAATTAATATCTTCTTTTTTCACACCCCAAGATTTCATGTAATCACAATTGATTTTAATAAATGTTGAAGAATTTTCAGGATGATTTAGTATGTATTTCTCCATGGGGACAGCACTTTTTTTATTGATTCTTCCAAAACTCTTAGACCAAAAATAAACAACGTAATAGTTCGATTCTGGAATTTCAACTTTTCCTTTGTTAGAATAGATGTTGTTCATTAAATCATCAAATTTTGGTGCAATGTTTATAATTGTGTCATTTCCTAAAAGATGCATAATCGTGTCATTTACGCTTCTATGATTACTTTTACTGAAAAACCATTCTAAATCTGAAGTACCCGTTGCAAAACAACTTAAGTGTTGAACTAGTTCTCCTGATGAGTTATATATATAAGCTTTCGGAAATGCGCCTCGCCAAATTTCTTCGATTTTGGAAGAGTCAATAAAATAAAATTGTTCATTCGTGTTATAGCCGACTTTCCGTCCATACTTAACCACAGAATCAGTAGTTTGAGGCTCTAAATCGCTAATTCCAAAAAAAAGGCTGCATCCCGAAAAGGTCAACCCGAATACAATCCATAAAAATTTAATTTGCTTCATTCTTTTTTCAACTTGAGTTATGGTTTTGTACTGTAACGCTGGCGGCTATCCGAAGGTAGCAAATTTCACCACAAATGTTGATCTAGAGAACCAACTTTGATTATCCACAAATGTGTCTGCGGTGCTCTGAACCGCCAATTTTGATAGTTACTGTTAGCACCAGTAGTTTTATTCTGTCGTAAATTTGTTTCCAGTCGCATAAATGTCAAATGTTAATTCAAGTCCAAGTTTTGAAAGTCTATTGATTATTTGAGTGTCGATGTGAAGTCCAGTAAAATTTCCATTTCCAATATGGTAAATTATCGTCACAAACAAGTCGTTGCATTTTGTCTGTTTTGAAAGTTCTTTTATTCCCTCAATGTCAGTTTCCAATAAGTCAAGTAGTGAATTTAACTTATGTTCAAGTCGCCCTGGCTCGGAAGTCGAATTAAACTCAAGTCCATTATAAGTGGATTCAAACTTCCCATTTGAAAAAAAGTCTCCTTTTGAAATTGTCTTTGTCGGCTTTATTGTCGTAAGACTTAATAATTTTTCTAAAGTCAATTCCTCCGATGTTGGAGTAAAATTAATTCCAATAAAGGGAGCTGTGTCAACACCAGAAATTTCAAGATTATCTGCCGTGTCAAAAACAAATTCAAGATAAAAGCTTTCGTTTTTTATTTCAACATAAGCAAACACCTGATTTTGGATTTGATTCATTTCAATTTTGGCAATTTTAGGAATGTTGTCTTCATAGTTAATTTCCAATATTTTCAAATATTGTCGCGTCATCTCAAATGTCGGATTGAGAAGTTCATCAGCAATGATATTGGTTATCGTTGTCGTCATACTATTGGTGCTAACGGTTTTGCGGATTGAAGAATTTGGGGATTTGTAAGCCCGAAACGTTCGATTTTTCACCGAAAATAAAATTACAAAACAAACAATTAAACCTTAAAACCCCAATTTCTTAAAACCGTTGTTGTAAGCCGTTTATTATTAAACTTTTCTCAATTTATTAATCCATTAAACCAAATCCTTCTGGCACTTTTTTGGAATTTATCCTGTTATAAGGCCAAATATAAATCGTTTTAACAATATTAAAATCAGTATCCAATAAATTGTATTGATCAATTGGTGTACTAACAATAGTGCTTCGCATTGAGCCAGTTCTTACCCAAGTATATTGGGATGCACCTGGTTTAATGTAAATTAATTTATCTAAGTATTTCGTTGACTCAGAAACACTTGTTAAAAGTATCGGGTTGTCTATAGAGAAGCCAAATTCGCCTTCATGATTCGGTAATTCGTCATGATCAGTACCTTCTTCTTCTTTAATCTTCTTGACCATGGCTTCCATTTCTGCCATAAAATCATCCGGATTTGTCTCGTTCGACTCTTTAAGTTGTTTTTTTTCTAAATAAATTAAATATTCCCATTATATTTTGTTTTATTGGTTTCGAAAGGACTCACAACTTATATATAGGCAAACGCTTCGTCCATTCTACTAATATAACCAAATTCAAACGACCCGTTTCATCATCGAAAAAATCAATGCGTTTATAAAAACTGTTTATTCATTCCCTAGTTTTTAAATGCTTAATTTTAGCTTAATCCAAAATAGAAATAGCATGACAGTATTTGATATAGATATGATTCGCAAAGTGTACGCAGCTTTTCCTGAGCGCATTGCAGCAGCTCGCGAAATAGTAGGTAGACCATTAACTCTTTCAGAAAAAATTCTTTACGCACACTTATGGGAAGGAAATGCTTCTCAAGCTTATGAACGTGGTAATTCGTATGTTGATTTCGCTCCAGATCGTGTTACGATGCAAGATGCGACTGCTCAAATGGCGTTGTTACAATTCATGCAAGCAGGAAAAAAACAAGTTGCCGTGCCGTCTACGGTGCATTGCGATCACTTGATTCAAGCAAAAGCGGGTGCTTCAGCAGATTTACAAAGATCCTTAAATGAAAACAATGAGGTATTCAATTTTTTATCGTCTATCTCTAATAAATACGGTATCGGTTTCTGGAAACCAGGAGCGGGAATCATTCACCAAGTAATGTTGGAGAACTATGCTTTTCCCGGAGGAATGATGATTGGTACAGATTCGCATACAGTTAATGGTGGCGGACTCGGAATGTTAGCTATTGGTGTTGGTGGTGCGGATGCAGTGGATGTAATGGCTGGTATGGCTTGGGAGTTGAAATTCCCGAAACTAATCGGTGTTAAATTAACAGGTACATTAAGTGGTTGGACTTCTGCAAAAGATGTGATCCTAAAAGTTGCTGACATTCTTACCGTAAAAGGTGGAACTGGTGCAATCGTTGAATATTTTGGTGATGGTGCTATTTCCCTTTCTTGTACAGGTAAAGGAACCATTTGTAATATGGGTGCTGAAATCGGCGCTACAACTTCCACGTTTGGTTACGATGATTCAATGCGTCGTTATTTAACGGCTACTGGTCGTGCGGATGTTGTTGCGTTAGCGGATCAAATTGCTGAGCATTTAACGGGCGATTCTGAAGTATACGCCAATCCAGAACAGTATTTCGACCAAGTAATTGAAATCAATCTTTCTGAATTAGAACCACATGTCAATGGACCATTCACACCCGATCGCGGTACACCCATTTCTAAATTGAAAGCGGAAGCACTCGCAAATGGTTGGCCAATGAAAGTGGAATGGGGACTTATTGGTTCCTGTACCAACTCTTCGTACGAAGATATGTCACGCGCAGCTTCAATTGTTGAACAAGCGGTTGAACATGGGTTAAAACCAAAAGCAGAATTCGGAATCAATCCAGGGTCTGAGCAAGTGCGTTACACCATCGAGCGTGATGGAATTATTGCCACATTTGAAAAAATGGGAACAAAAGTGTTCACGAATGCTTGCGGACCTTGTATCGGACAATGGGATCGTGATGGTGCAGATAAACAAGAGAAAAATACCATCATCCATTCATTCAACCGTAACTTTTCGAAGCGTGCTGACGGAAATCCAAATACACATGCTTTTGTTTCATCTCCAGAAATTGTAGCGGCTATAGCAATTGCGGGTGATTTAGGATTCAATCCATTAACAGATACGTTGACAAATGATAAAGGTGAGCAGATCAAATTTAATCCTCCAAAAGGTGATGAATTGCCAACCAAAGGATTTGCGGTTGAAGATGCGGGTTATCAAGCACCAGCTGAAGATGGAAGCGGATTAGAAGTGGTTGTAAAACCAGACTCTTCTCGTTTACAATTGTTGGAGTCATTTCCACTCTGGGATGGTAAAAATATTACGGGAGCGAAATTATTGATCAAAGCAAAAGGAAAATGTACAACGGATCACATTTCGATGGCAGGTCCGTGGTTGCGTTACCGAGGTCACTTAGATAACATTTCGAATAACATGCTCATTGGTGCTGAAAATGCATTCAATGGCAAAGCAAATGAAGTGGTGAATCAAATGACAGGCGCAACGGGTGAAGTTCCAACTGTGCAACGTGCTTACAAAGCCGCAGGAATTCCAACGATTGTTGTGGGCGATCACAATTATGGTGAAGGATCTTCTCGTGAACACGCAGCAATGGAACCACGTCATTTAGGTGTGTGTGCAGTGATTGTGAAATCATTTGCGCGCATCCATGAAACGAACTTGAAAAAACAAGGAATGCTTGGTTTGACATTTGCAACAGAAGCAGATTACGATAAAATCAGAGAAGATGATACCTTCAACTTCATTGATTTGGTTGATTTTTCAGCAGGGAAGCAATTAACACTGGAACTTGCTCATGCAGATGGTTCGAAAGATAACATCTTGTTGAATCATACCTATAACGAGCAACAAATTGATTGGTTTAAAGCAGGTTCAGCCTTGAATTTGATTAAATTACAAGAAGCATAAGATTTATTTACTTGAAAATAACAGACCCCGATTATTGAGAAGTAATTGGGGTCTTCTTGTTTAAAAAGTAAAAATTGTTCTTCTTTAAAGCTCATTTTCAATACTTAAGAAGCGTTTTTAGCTTTCAGAAAAAAAAGAATCTATATTATCGTTTTTGGCACAAATATTGGTGTAAGGCGACGATTTGTGTTTAAAATTTACAATATTTTAACTAAGTTTGACCCGAATTGATTTTTACCCTAAAAATTTAAATTATGATTAAAAAAAGTATTACCCTAGCGTCATTATTGACAATGGTATTGTTTGCTCAACCAAACACGGTTAGCGCACAAGCAGTTGAAGAAGGAAATGTCTTAATTGATGTTTACTATGGTTTCCCTAACTTTTATGGAAAAGTATTTAAAACCTCTTATGCAAACTCAGGATCTGAGCAAGATGTTAAAATTAGCAGCCTTGGACCACTTGGATTAAGAGGTGAGTACATGGTGTCTGATAAAATTGGTGTTGGTTTAGATTTAGGATTTAACAACACAAAAGTGACATTCAGTGAATTAAATACGTCTGATGGTAAAACGTACGATTACGATTTCAAAACGCAGAAAATTGGTGCAATGGTAACATTTAACTACCACTTTTTGGAAAGCAATGACAACTTAGATGCTTATTTTATGGTAGGTGCTGGTTACGGTAACCGTTCTTACACATTTGAGTCAACAGATCCGAATTACACAGACGAAACAATTGATGGATTAATTCCAGTTGCTTCTCGTATTGGTGTTGGTATGCGTTATTTCTTTACAGATAATATCGGTGCT
Organism: Fluviicola sp.; assembly: GCA_043721195.1. Classification (GTDB taxonomy): domain Bacteria; phylum Bacteroidota; class Bacteroidia; order Flavobacteriales_D; family Crocinitomicaceae; genus Fluviicola. The sequence continues at coordinate 12,682 of JAYSRF010000202.1, forward strand.
AACTTGGCTATTGGTTTTGGTCAAGGTGGTCTAATCAATGGTGGTTTGTCGTTCAAATTCTAATACTGAACACATCTTATATAAAACCGATCAGGAAACTGGTCGGTTTTTTTGTTGAATAAGACATTACTTGGGCATAAAAATTGTTGATTTGTCAAAAAAAAGTAAGTTTACCAATAAATTCATTCCATGAAACAGATTATACTCACACTTGTTATTGTAGCTACAAGTCTAATAAATACGGCATTTTCTCAAGCAAATTATGCAGGAAGTATTGTAATAGATCCTTATTATGGTGCTCCCAATTTCGGGAAGTCATTTGCCAGCAATTTTGAATCAACAAGTAATTCAAACTTCAAAGCGAAAGGTCTTGGTCCAATGGGATTGAGAGCTGAATACATGTTGGCTGATCGTTTTGGAATTGGATTTGATTTTATCTACAATAACTACGATTTGACCTACGATCAGATTGATTCAACCTATAATGGTACTACAGATACGTGGACAGCTGTGAAGACACAGAATGAATACAAAATGCAGCGGGTTCGTGCACATTTGCGTTTTAACTACCACTTTGAAGTAAGCAATCCTATGCTAGATTCGTATTTTGGAATTGGAGCTGGAACAAATAACCGTTTCAGAAAAACATTTGAAAATGGCGTTTTAGTTGACAATGACGAAAATGATTTTAGTGGATTCACTTTCCTGCCCTTTTCAATGCGCGTTTGCGCTGGAATCCGTTATTATTTCGCTCAAAACATTGGAATGAATGCCGAAATTGGTATTGGTGGGCCGCTTGTTTCAGCAGGTTTGTCGCTTCGTTTCTAACAAGAACATAGTTTATAGAAAATGGAAGGTGTCTAAAAATTAATAAACTGCTGCGTTATTTTCGGAAATCGACGTTGGTCATTTACTTGAGTAAACTCCCAGCATCTCATCCTCAACGCCTTGCATTTTATCAATTTTTAATCCACCTCAAAGGCTGATTCAATGATGAAGCTTTTGAGACAACCTGTTTTTGTTTTTTAGTAAGATTGAAAGGTAATTCTTACCGATTCAATGCAATTTCAGCCGCTTTCACAAGAGGGATTACACGTGTTCCAATCAATTCAATCGATTCCATCAACTTTTGATGAGAAAGTCCCGCATCCATCTGAAATGTAAACCTAGAAATGCCGCCAAGTGATTCGCTGTGACGGAGAATTTTAGCCGCTACTTCTTCGGGATCTCCAACAAGTAAGGCTCCGAACGTGCCATTTTGCGCATCAAATCGTTCCTTTGTAACAGCTGGGAAACCTCTTTCTTTTCCAATCCGTGTAAATAGTTCTGCATAACCCGGATAATAATCGTCAATAGCTTGTGAAGCCGTCTTTGCGACATAACCCAATGAATGAAGTCCAACGCTCAATTCATCTGCCGAATAACCGGCATCCTTTCCAGCTTGTCTGTAGAGGTCGATTAATGGTCTGAAACGATGGGTTTCTCCGCCAATGACTGCTACCATTAAAGGCAATCCAAGTTCCCCTGCCCGAATAAAAGAAGCGGGTGTTCCTCCAACTCCAAGCCAAATTGGAAGCTTGTCTTGAAGCGGTCGTGGGTAGATCGGCTGATCTTTCAATGACGGTCGAAATTGACCAGACCAGTTCACCATTTCGTTTTTTCGGATGTTTAAGAGCAAGTCCAATTTCTCAGCAAAAAGCGCATCGTAGTCATTTAAGTTCAATCCAAATAAAGCAAACGATTCGATGAATGATCCACGACCCACCACGATTTCAGCCCTGCCATTTGAAATCAAGTCCAAGGTGGCGTACTGTTGAAAAACGCGCACAGGATCAGCAGCACTCAGCACCGTAACAGCACTTGTAAGTCGAATGTTAGTTGTTCGAGAAGCCGCCGCAGCTAGAATCATTGCAGGTGCAGCATCCAAGAATTCTTTGCGATAATGTTCCCCAATACCAAATACATCAAGACCTACTTTGTCTGCAAATACAATACGTTCGATCAATTCATTCAGTGCTTGCGCATTGCTTATTTGCGCATGAACGGGTGCTGCTGCAAAACTATCGATTCCTATTTCCATTGGTTGATGCTGTTTTTGAAGGAGTAAAGGTAGGTGAAATTTGGTCTTGAAGGGTTGATGGGTAGGTGTTGGTCACCCGCTTGTTTCAGCAGGTTTGTCTCTTCGTTTCTACTAAAAAGATAATTTATCGATGTTGATCCATCAAGATGATATTTCCATCTGGGTCAGTCACCATCAAACTAGCTGGTCCAACAGTGTTTTCATCTGCTTCTGTCATTAATTGGATTCCTTTATCCTTCAATTCCTGCTGAATGGTTCTAATATCATCAAACTGTTCAAGGTTCGCACCATTTTCATCCCAACCTGGATTAAAGGTCAAAACACTCCCTTCAAACATGCCTTGAAACAATCCTATGAGTGCATGCTCATTTTTCATGATGAGGTATTTTTTATCCAATCCACCAGCTAAAACGGTAAAGCCAAGGTTTTCATAAAATGCTTTAGAAACGTGAATGTCTTTGACACTAAGACTAATTGAAAATGCGCCTAATTTCATGTTTTTGTTATTTGTTTTTAAATCGATAGAACTAAATGTACTAAACTTAATTGCAAGTGAATAGGTGTTTGTTGAAAATAGACTGAAACATCCAAACTAACAATAATCTCTAATTAAAAGTACATTCTATTAGCTGTTATGTACATGGTGTACTTCACTTGGTTGATTTAACTTTGATTCATAAAATAGATCGATATGAAACATTTATTCTCATTAGTGATTGTGTTAAACGGAGCTTGGTTCTCAACACAAGCGCAACTCATTCAAAATCCTAGTTTCGAAAACTGGACGTTTACAGATACGCTTTGGAACGGTGAACCGATTTATGAAGCAGATCAATGGCAAGGCGGTAATCGAACAAATGATAGTTATTCTGGTAACTATGCGGCGACTGTAGAACCTATGCTTGCTTGCGGAATCATGAGTGGTTTTATGATTTATGGTGGATTTGATCTCAATCATTTTAATTACTGGGCTGAGGATCCTGATTTTACAGGTTCAGGTGCAGCAGTGAATTTCAAACCTGCTTCGATAACTGGCTTTTTTAAATTCCCAAGCCCTGAATCAACTGACATCGCCAAAGGTTTTGTGATTCTCAAAAAATTCAATTCACAACTAGGCATTTCCGAAGAAGTTGGAAGGGGCGAACTGGAGTTTAATCCTACAACTGAGTATACGCCGTTCACAATTGTTGTCAATGACTTCCAGCCTGGAGTTATGCCTGATTCCATTGTTATTTGCTTTTCTTCTGGAATGGGTTATGCGTGGGATGCAGTAAGTGAGAATCCACAATTGGGAGTTCTATACATCGATCAACTGCGTGTGGAAGAAAACATCGCAGGGATAAACGAACTTGTTCAAATGCACACCAGTTTCTTTCCAAATCCAGCAACTCAACTATTGAATTATTCCTTCGAAACAACGGTTACAGATGTGTTTTCAATTGTTTTATTGGATGCAACAGGGAAAACCGTCTATTCTGAGTCAACACATGCTGGAACACAACACAGCATTGATTTGAATCATCTAGCTTCAGGAACATATCATGCTCAGATTCGAGGTATGAATAGGATTTATGCGAACGAAACGATTGTTGTTAAAGAGTAGTAAGAGGAGTTCGATTTTTCTCATTTTCTTTCTGTTTCTCGCTCTTGAAAAGAATGAGTAGGAGGGAGAGAATTGAGGAAAAAAAGAAAAAGCGTTACATGAATCGGGCTACAGCTAACAGTTATCCATCGATCTTTTCTGATTAATTCTGTGAGGGTTATTGGGTGAGAAAACTCACAATAAAGCACAATATACACCTTCAGTTGCAAACGTTCTGTCAGACCTTGAGTTAAAAAACGTATGTTTACTATGTTGTGGAAATTCTTTCACAGATCAAAATACATTATGTTTATCAATAAATTACTACCCGCATTTGCAATTGCTTTTGTGTTATTTATCGCTGCTTGTAAGAAAGACGATAAACCTTCAACCCCTGGAACTCTTACAGACATCCCGTTACAAACTACCATACAGGCCGATATTCCACTTGGTGTTGCAGATAATTTCGCAATCCTTTCAGGATCGGGAATTACCAATACCGGAGCAACTGTCATTACTGGCGATATGGGACTGAGCCCTGGAACTTCGGTAGGAGGATTTCCTCCAGGAATACTGAACGGAATACTTCACATCAACGACACAGTTGCCAACCAGTCTAAATTGGATATTGTAACAGCTTACGATGATGCCAAAGACCGAACGGCAACAGATATCGTAACACTTTCAGGAAATATCGGTGGACTAACACTAACGCCTGGACTTTACAAGTCTACGTCTTCGCTGGCACTTTCTTCTGGAGATGTGACTTTCGATGCATTGGGTAATCCGAATGCCGTTTTCATAATTCAAATTGCTTCGGCATTCACTGCAACTTCTGGTAGACAAGTTATCCTTGCAGGTGGGGCACAGGCTTCCAATATTTTCTGGCAGGTAGGAAGTTCTGCTACGTTTGGGACCACTTCGGCATTCAAAGGAACAATCATTGCACTTCAATCGATTTCCTTTAACACAGGAGCAACTTTGGACGGACGTGCGTTTTCGCGCAACGGCGCAGTAACCATGTCTGGCAATATTATTACGAAAGAATAAGCGTTTAACATACTCATGAACGCCGTACCAAAAGTGCGGCGTTTTTTTGTGTACGCAATGTTGGATTCTTTTTAAACAACCAAAAAAACTGAAATTCAAAATCTTTAGGAGCAAAAGAAAATCGAACCGCTCGAAATTTAAGGTAACTAAATGAAATCTTTGGTAGTGGAAGATTTGGGGTTGTCATCCTCCTCAAAAATAAACGACACTTTCTCGGCATACCCCAATGTAAACAGCGTGGATCTTAGCATATACTTCAACGCTTTCTTTCCTGCTGTTGTTTTGAAATACATTTCGCGTTTTCGAGCATCCTCCTTAAACAAATAGAATTCGCAAAAGATCAGTTTTAGAGGTCTTCGATTAGCTGTACTTTTTACTCCTCCGGAATTGTGTTTGATTAATCTGTTTGCAAGATTGGATGAATAGCCGACATAAAGCATTCGATCTTGCTCACTAAAAAGAATATACGTGCAATAGGGTAATGGTTGTATCATACTTTAAGCTAAGGAATTTATCCGAAACCAAACAGAAATCTATAAATTTTTGATCGGATATGGATTAGATTTGATATGGAAAATCCCGTTAGCGGTTCGGATTCTTATCCGTAGCAGATGTCGTTCCTCCATCGCTGCGGACCATCACCACACATACCACGAAGCGAAAAAGCCACCCTTTTGGGATGGCTTTTCTCTGCTTCTGTGGGTGTGGTGATGGAGGGAATCGAACCCCCGACACAAGGATTTTCAGTCCTTTGCTCTACCGACTGAGCTACATCACCTTCCTTTATTGTGGGGGCAAAGATAGTAATAGTATTTAATCTGCCTAAAAAAACTTTAACTTTTTTCAGAATGCAGTGTATCTTTGTCTGCATGAAGCCCCAAGAACAATCGCTCGTAATAGATGCTGGAAACACCCGAATTAAGGTTGGTGTCTTTCAGTATTCTGATTTGGAGGAAGTTCGCAGTTTTGATTCCAATCAATTATCTGAGTTAAAAGTCTTCTTACAACAACACGATTTTCTTCCTGCAATTATTGCTTCAGTGAAAGCAGATAAGGATACGAAGTGGATCAAACAGTTGCTTCCAAAGTCGGTTCTGTTTAAAACGATGAGTAGTTTGCCCATCAAAATTGCTTATGAAACCCCCGAAACACTGGGAGTAGATAGGCTTTGTAATGCCATTGCTGCCTATCGGATTGCACAAAACACGTGTTTGGTCATCGATGTTGGAACCTGTGTCAAATACGACTTTGTAACAAGCGATGGAACGTATCAAGGTGGTGCAATTAGTCCTGGAATTGAATTGCGATTTCGAGCCATGCATACGTTTACTGGAAAATTACCGTTAATTGAAGATGTTCTAGTACCAAACGAATTAGGAAAAAACACGCGTGATGCCATGAGAAGTGGAGTAATGCACGGAATGAGACACGAGATGATTGGTTTTATTGACCATTATCGGGAACAATTTCCAGAATTAACAATTTTTCTAACAGGTGGTGGGGCAAAGCATTTTGATATGGAAGTTATAAATGGCATCTTTGCCGACGAAAATTTAACACTGAAAGGTTTGCAATTAACATTGGCACATTATGATATATAAGCTTTGTCTCGTTCTTTCTATCGGCTTTGCTGGTGTTGGTTATGCACAAAAATATTCAACATCTCCTTTTAGCACACAAGGAATTGGTGAAGCAGGTGGATTGGAAGATTCACAATTTGGTGCCTACGGAAATTGCCGCACTGCAATCATGGATACTGCAACAGTAAACATTTATAATCCATCGAGTTATACTGCATTAGCGAAAGGACAACCTTTATTTGCTATTGGAATGTCGAGCCGTTTTTCGCGTTACACAACTGGTTCAAATACGTATAATGGTCAAACGATTGGGCTCAATCAAATCACCATGGTATTGCCTTTTGGGAAACGATTTGGAATGGCGATCGGTTTACAACCATTTAGTCGCAAAGGATATTCCATCGAACAAAAAGTACTTGTCGGAAGTGATACAGTCCGCAATATCTACAAAGGAAATGGAACAACTCAACAAATATTGGGTGGTTTAGCCTATAAATTCCTCGATATTAAACGTCATCAAGCAAGTGTTGGACTCAACTATTCTTATATTTTCGGTTCAGTAACGGATGAACGTCAAGTTTCGTTTATTGCCTATGAACCAATTGGTGGTCTCGATCAATTAACCTATCGTTTACACGGGGGGCAATTAAGTGTTGGAATGAATTACGCGATCATGTTGGACACCATGAAAAATCAATACCTACGATTGGCAGCTGTGTTTACACCCGAACAAAAATTAAGTGCACACCGTGATTATTTCCACTATACGTCAACAGACATTTCTAATCCGAATGTTTATGATACACTTTCTAGTAATACCAACGACAAAGGTTCTATTGTGTATCCGGCAAGTTATTCAATTGGATTAAATTACTCCTTCCGTCCACGCGTTACAACAAAGTATAGTCGTAAAAATGTGTATCAAATCAATATTTACGCAGATTACTCCTCCACTCGTTGGAGTGATTATCAGACACAATTTAGTACTGAAGACTTTGATTTTTCCTTAGCGAACTCACAACGGTTCTCTTTCGGAATGCAATACACGCCCAATTATGAGAGTTACGCAAAATCAATTGGTACTTCGTATTTTAACCGTGTTCGTTACCGTGCAGGAACTTATTTTGGATCGCTTCCGAATTTAGAAAGTGGGAAACAATTGAAGGAATTCGGTGTTTCATTTGGCTTCGGCTTACCCATCGCAAGTCAAAAAACAAATTCGACGTTTAATTTCAGTGTTCAATATGGACAACGTGGAAACAATGAGCCTTCAGGTTTGCAAGAACAATTCATTGGCTTCAACTTTGGTGTTATCTTGGCACCAGCGAGCTACGATAAATGGTTCAAAAAGTATAAGTTAGATTAATCATTCGATGATACAACGGATTCAGATACTACGCTTTTTATTCATTCCTGCTTTCCTAGTGATAGCAGGAATGTTTGTTTCGTGCGTAAATGATTTGGAATCCATCAAGAAGATTACCTACAAACCGAACGATCCGGATGAAAAAACAACCGAATTGTACATGACTTATACCGATTCTGGTTATGCGAAAGTGCGCCTGTACGCTAAAATTGCCGAATCATTCTCTAAGCCCAATCCAATCATCAAATTCAAAGACGGTGTAAAGGTCGAATTCTACAATGAAAATGGATCGTTGGCCTCCATTCTCACGGCACTTTATGGCGAAATTGATGAGGAAAAGGGAACGATGATGGTAAGAGATTCTGTGCAATTGTTTAATCCTGAAAAGAATCAACGAATGGAAACAGAAGCCTTGTATTGGAATCGGTCAGACAGTACAATTTTCACCGATAAAATGGTCATGATTCGCACCCCAAAATCACTTTTATACGGCAGTGGTGTGCGAACTAAACAGGATTTTTCCAAGTATGTGTTTTTAAAACCGCTTGGGAAAGTTGATATTAACGATAAATAATAAACGATGAAAACATATAATAAAATAATGGAGTGGTTCTGGTTGACTGTTGGTATCTTAATACTTTTGGTAGTCACCATTATGGGAATTAAAGAAGGGTTTGATCGTTGGATGTATTATTATGGACTTACATTCTTTGCTTTCGGAACCTATCTATTACGTCGTTGGATGCGTAAACGGATGGAAAAGCATGTAGCTTGGATGGAAGAGCAACAAAAGCAAGAACAAAACAAACAAGCATCCAATTAATTCGCCATTTATCCATTGTTTAGTGAACTTCATTGTACCAGTGGTTGTTTTAACACTATTTAGAACGAAACTGCATATTAATACACTAACTTTCAACCTCAGTTAAAATAAGAACTGAATCGGGTGTTACTTTTACTGATTGTTACATTATAGTCTACTATGAAGGACTTGCTGCTTGTTTTTTTTCTGTTACTCTTTGCCTCTAATGGGATTGCTCAACGCAAACTCACTGGGATTGTCACGGATGAATCCAATCTTCCAATTCCTTTCGCGAACGTGTATGTGAAAAACACTGCCGAATTACGCACACAAACAGATATCAACGGATCGTATACGCTACAGTTATATCCTGGAGAGTACTACATGATTTTTAATGCAACGGGTTACGATGATCGTGAAGCATATATCACGATTCAGATGGGAGATGTTCGGCGTGATATTCAATTGTTCCCCACCAAAATTAAAGACATTGAGGATGTTGAAATTGTAGCGAAAAAGGGTAATCCAGGTCGGGAAATCATGCTCAATGTGGTGCGGAAACGCGATCAAATGAATCAATGGAATTATCCACATTCAACAGAAGTGTACATCAAGGCAACGGAAAAAATTGAACGTAAGCAAAAAGAATCAAAGAATTCCGAACCAAAGAAAAACGAGGTAGAAGACCCTTTCGAAGAAGAAAGGCGAAAAACACAACAGTTGGCAGGTAATATGAACCTAGCTGAAATACAAATTACGCGCTATTACGCGCCAAAAAATAAAGTCAAGGAAATTCGCAATGCATATACCAAACGTGGTGATGATCGGTTATTGTACTATACCACAACTGTAAAATCTAATTTTAATTTCTTTGAGAATTTATTGCACTTGAGTGATTTACACGCCTCGCCAGTGAGTAGTCCTATTTCAGGCCCCGGGATCTTGTCTTACAAATACCGTTTAGAAGACCAATACGAAGAAAATGGTCAAAAAATTCACAAAATCAAGATCATTCCTCGTTCAAGTTCCACCTCTACGCTCTCTGGGTACATCTATATTATTGATTCCTTGTGGTTGGTGCAAAAGCTCGAATTGACGATGGAGAAAGGGAACTTACTCAATTACGATTATTTCACCATTTCTCAAGTATTCGATCATCCTGGTGATACCATGTGTGTGCTGCGTGAGCAAATACTTACCTACGGCGTAAAATACAAAGATCAAACCTCAACGTGTACTACGATTGCTCAATTCAGCGAGTACAATTTTAATCCTGCTTACGCGCTCAAGTTCTTTAACAGTGAAGTAGCTGTTACAACCAAAGAAGCGTATGAACGTGATTCACTTTATTGGAAAGAAGAACGCGCCATTCAACTCACTGATGAAGAAAAACGGTACATCATTGTCAAAGACAGTTTGCATGATGCGTTTAATCGAAAAGAATACTTGGATTCCATTGATAAGATTTTCAATAAAATCACGATATGGAAAGTCCTTTGGTTTGGCGTAGAACACCGCAACCGTGCAGAAAAAGTACAATGGAGTATTAATTCCATTGCGGCAACTGCTCGACCGCTTTATCCAGCTGGACCACGTGTAGCTCCAGGGTTCAACTACTTTAAAAAATGGGAAGACCAGCGCACCATTGATGGCTACACTGAATTCTCCATTGGAATTCTCAATGGTGATCCGAAAGGCTCAACTCAATGGCGGTACAGATACGATCCTTTTCATTTGGGAGATGTCGGGTTCGTTTTCTCCAATGAATTTGATGCCATTGTACCGTTTGATGCCATTACCCAAGTCTATAAACGCAGTAATTTTATCGAGAAAACCAGTTTGCGTTTAAGGCACAATTACGAATATTTCAATGGTTTCTACGTCAATATCGAAACGGAGTTTGCAGAACGTAGATCCTTGTCTAAATACGATAATGTTTCAGTATTCGATAGTCTGATTCCCAATGACGAATTTCAAGAATTTGAAGGCTATCAAGCATTATTAGGTGAAATAACCGTGAGTTACACACCTTGGCAAAAATATATGCGTGAACCGTATCGAAAAGTGGTATTGGGTTCCAAATGGCCAACGATTTATGCTTATTACCAACGAGGAATTCCCAAGTTATTTGGAAGTGATGTAGACCACGAATACGTGGTTGGGGGAATCTACCAAAGTTTTCAATTGGGAACTATTGGAACCTCCAATTATCATATAAAAATCGGAAAATTCTTGAGTTCCAAAAACCTAAAAGACGCCGATTTCAAGTACCAACGCCGGAGCACACCTTTGTGGTTTTCCAATCCATTGTACTCCTTTCAAGATCAAAATGCTTCATTGCCTTCTAAAGAATATTACATCGAAGCGCATTTTGTGCACCACGATAACAGTGCGATCATCAATAAAATTCCCTTCATGAAGAAAACAGGAATCGGAATGGTGTTTGGAGCTGGAGCATTGTATGTTGCAGAATACGATTGGCAACACTACGAGATCTTTGGTGGATTGGAACGCAGCTTTAAGTTTTCTAAACGGCGCTTGCGTATTGGAATTTATGCCGTCGCTTCAGATGGAAATAACATCAAACCAACTATGTCCTATAAAATTTCCTTCGCAGTCTTAGATGATCGAAATATGAAATGGAATTTTTAATCAAATGATCTGACAACCAACCGCCAAGCTTGTGCGCCGCGGTGGAGCGCTCACGGCATTAGGACACAGAGAAAACATAGAAATCACTTTTTACATTCAACTTTTCATTTTTTCGACTTTTTAGAATTTGTTTCTAGGAAATTCTACGATTCAATGATGCAACCTGCGGTTATTTCTTAACCCAAGTCAATGAAAGGAGGAATTTTGATCTCGACCTTTGTCCTGTATTAATTCTAAAATCATTTGCAATGAAGTCAAACAAAACAACAGGGCGCATTTTTGGTAGTTTTTTTCTAATCGCATTTCTCGCTTACGGAATTGGTTTCGGAATGGTGGAATCTATTACCAATGTCCCTAATAGTTTATCATCAATTCTTGAAAATCAATCGATTTTTATTGTCGGTGGTATTTTAATGGCAGTTGTGCACACCATTGTCAATCTTGGACTAGCGGTTACAGTTGTTCCATTACTCAAACAATCCAATCAAGTGTTGGCTCATGGCTATTTAAGCGCAGCGATCATATCCACTCTTTTATTATTGATTGGTGCTATTTTCTTGCAATTACTCCTTCCGTTAAGTGAATCCTATTTTAAAGCAGACGATGTTAACGCTTCCAGTTATGAAACCATTGCTGGATTGCTTAAAAAGGCGAATTTTTTATCCTATCAAATTGGAATGGCAATCTGGGGAATTGGTGGATTACTCTTTTGTTATTTAATGGGGAAATTGAACCGTATTCCTCGAGTGTTCGTCATTTGGGGACTGATCGGTTACGTTATTTTTATTGCAGGAACATTTGCCGAACTCTTTGGAATAAAAATAGGCGTGTTGTTGTCTATGCCTGGTGGATTATTTGAAATTACCTTAAGCATCTGGTTAATTGTAAAAGGATTTAAAGAACCCTTTCAACCGATTACAGTTTAACCTTGACTTATCCCAAGGTAATACGTTTTCTAATTCGGCTCAATGATTCTGGTTTCACACCAATGTAACTGGCAATTTGGTATTGTGGCACACGTTGGAAAATATCAGGTCTCGACTTTAATAATTTGAGGTAACGTTGTTCAGGAGAATCGGTGAAATAGGAAGTCATTAATGCAATATGCTCTGAAAAAACGGTTTCCATGACAATACGAGAGATGGTTTCAAAGCGTGGGAATTGTTTGAATAATTCCTGCGCTTGCTCTTCATTTCCCTCAATTGCCCATGTGTCTTCCGCACAAATCCAATTGCGAAGGTTCGAATTTTCCGAAGTGAAATTATTGAGTGAGATAACCCATTGATCTTCGGTGAAAAAATTCATTGTTTTTTCCTCCCCATCCGTGACAATAAATTCACGAATACAACCTTCAAAAATAAAATAGCTCTTGACAGATGCTTGACCTTCTTTCAACAATACAGTTCCCTTTTTAAAAAACAGTGGAATGGCACTTTCAGCCAACGCATTTTTTTCTTCTGCCGAAAGATGGGTGATTTTTGAAAAGTACGTTACAAGTTTATTGGTCATTAATTGTAATTTTTCTAAACAATGTCGAATTCACGTTAAAAGTAATTTAATTTCTAAAGAGCATCGAACCCTCATTGAGGAATTAAAGGAATAGAATCATTGTTGTCCGACAAACTACTTTATTATTAGCCTAAGGCACTTTAATGGGTTGGGATATTGGTGTGAATCATTTGTTGTGGGCTTCCTTTTTGATTTCACGAAATTTGATTTAGAAGGATGACGCCTTTTGAACGGAAAAAGTGAAATGCAGTGGAATGCGGAAGAGCAAGCACTGCTTGTGAAGGATGAGGAAGCCCGCCTCGCGGGATCACTGAAACGGTCGCAATTCCGCAAATGGAGCGCATTGACGGACAAACAGCGTCGAGTTTTCTTTTGCTTACTTTTCTTTTGCGGAAAGAGAATTGGATACAATTCGAAGTCCAAGCGTC
>JAYSRF010000203.1:0-8410 GCA_043721195.1 Fluviicola sp.
ATGTCACATTCGTGGTCGATATTAAAATACCATCCATTTCAACGTCATTGACACCTAAAAATGTCGAATCAAGGCAACCTAAAGCGTCCATTACGACTACTAGATACCCTCCACCGTAGAGGTTTGTATAGATGCCTGTTGATTGAAATAAACCTCCGTTCAGCGCATATTGAAAGGGCGGATTCAAACCAGATGCTTGTACCTCCAATGAACCATTATTAAATCCGCAATTAGATTCAACCACAGCTGTTTGATTGGTTATTATTTCAGGCGGATTTAGCAATGTTGTAGCTTGAATAAGTTGACAACCATTCACATCTTGAATGACGACTTGTTGAATTCCTGAGCAAACACCTGTTAAAATTGGAGAAGCTTGAAACGTTCCACCTACCAGTGAATAAGTATATCCTGCAGTCCCTCCAGAAGCGACAACAGCGATTTGACCATTACAAACATCATTACATGTTGGGTTACTAGTTGATAGCGTTGCAGAAATAGCTGTTGGTTGAGTAACTATTACGGTTGAATTAGCAAGACATCCGTTGAAATCCTGAACAACTAAATTAATTGTGCCAGCACATAAACCTGTAATGGGATTGTTCGTGGAAAATGTTGAACCATTATTATACGAAAACGAGAAAGGTGCTGTTCCACCAGTTGGCACAATTGTAATACTTCCATCACATAGCGCGTTACAACTTACAGGAGTCACTGTAGAAGTGAAGTTGAGTTGAGTTGAGTGGGAGCAGCAATTGTGAAACTAACCGAAGAAGTACAACCGTTCACATCTGAAACAATTACTGCATAATTCCCTGCAGAAAGTGAAGAGAAAAAATTTGATGCCTGTGCTGCACCACCGTTGATTGAATAACTGTAGGGTGCAGTTCCTCCTACTACCCCAATGAGTGCTGATCCATTAAAACCACCGAAACAGCTTACATTTTGCTGATTGAGAACCGAAGATACAGGTGCATTTGTTGTGGTTACAACTGCCGTAACTGTTTTTATGCAACCAAACGCATCAGTTACAGTTACGGTATAACTTCCTGATGCGAGATTAGAAAATGTACCAGAGGATTGTCCTGCACCACCAATTGAGTAGGTATAAACTAGTGTTCCTCCAGAAGCTAAAACCGTCACAGAACCATTATTTACTCCACAAGTAGTAGGAACAATGGAAACCAGATTAAGGTTTAATTGAGTCGGTTGAGTAATGGTCGTTGTTGTGGAGTAGGTACAATTATTGGCATCTTTTACATTGATGGTATACGTTCCCGAACACAGTCCTGTAAATAAACCTGTAGTTTGAAAAGTGCCACCGTTCAAACTGTATTGTTTTATTCCAGTTCCTCCTGATCCATTGATGGAAATACTTCCCGTACAAGAACCAAAACAAGTTGCTGCAACAGGTGACACAGTTGCTGTTAATGCTGGTGGTGCTGTAATTGTTGTTGTTCCATTAACACTACAACCATTCGCATCTGTAACAATCACATTAAAACTTCCAGCACAAAGATTGGATGCTGATTGAGTCGTTTGACCATTATTCCATAGATAAGTATAAGGAGCTGTTCCATTCGTTGTAAATGAAGTCATCGCACTTCCATTGCATGAACTAGCGCACAATGGGTTGGTTGGTGCTATTGAAATAACTGGAGTTTGATTGACCACGACTATTTGATAGGCCGTATCCTTACATCCACCAGGAGAAGTATAAATCACCTGATAATTTCCCGAATGAGCAACTGTTGTCACTGCGATGATTGGATTTTGTGCTGCAGAGGTAAATCCAGCTGGTCCAGACCATGTATAGGTTCCTCCAGGATAATTCACTACACTCGTAAAGTTCAAGGAATTCCCTGAACAAACAGGCGTATTTACAGAAGTTGTAATGGATACTGGATTGTAGACAATAAAACTAGTTGCAATGGTCTGACTTTGACCACTTGCTCCCGAGGTTGCTCCATTTGGAAGAAACTCAGTTAGGGATGCAGAAAGTGTTATTCCATTTGCACCACCTTGAACATTGATTATAGGTGAACCAGAACTAATAGCTGTATAGCCGCCACCGCCACCGCCGCCAGGACCTTCACTTTCTCCTGAAAGAAACCCTTGATCACCACCTTTTCCTCCTGTTGCATTTACAACAACTGATCCTCCAATGGTTGCTTTCAATATAATTGTACCACCACCTCCACCTCCTGAAGGTGCATCGTTTGATCCAGCAGTACTTGTAGAAATTTGATTCAAGGCATTTCCTCCATTTGCTGAAATCACCCCAGATCCAGTAATTGTTGGGGCAATAATATATACGATTCCGCCACCTTTTCCACCAGCAAGAACGCCAGAGTTATTCGAATCACCAGCGCCACCGCCACCGCCAAAAAAGATGCGAGAAGTTGGTACTATTGTTAATGGGTTTCCTCCATAGCCTCCAATTGGTTTTCGACGATCACCTCCCCAACCATTCTGACTAGGTCCAACTGTCAATGCATCTTGATTACTAGACCCATAGGTATAGCCTCCTCTACCACCACCTGAAGAATTGGTGAGCACATTACCATTACTCATCACAAATGGATCAAGTGTCCAAGCAATTGAACCCGCGCAAGAGGTGCACATCACCCCTTGACCATTGTAAACATTTCCATTATTGGCATTTGATCCGCCGCCGCCGCCAGCGTTGTGCGCATTACCACCACCTCCACCATTTGCCGGAGCACCTCTTCCATAACGCCCGCCGAGTACATCGTATTCAGGACCAAAACCAGCAATTCCTTCTCCTTTTTCGGCACTATTATTCGCTGAATTTGTACTAAAATCGGTAATTATTGCATTACCACTCAAAGATGAACTTTGCTCAATTGCACCTGCTCTAAAACCGAAGGCATTTGCCTGAATACTCCCATTAACAATCACGGTACCAGTTGCATGAATCGCAACAATCCCTCCTTTTCTAAAGCCATTAACATCTTGCCAAATTGTAGGAACAATAGACGCACCTGCATTAACCGTCAAATTAGTGTATTGTGGTACTTTAATAATTTGAGTCATTCCAGCCGCTGAATAATTATTTACCCATGGCGTTTGAACAGTAATTACACCCCCAACATTGCTAACAACGTAGTTAAATTCGTACAAACCACTGCTGTTATACCCAATAATTGATCCATATTGATCTGTATTTGTTGTGTTGATCGTTGCTCCTTGAGCCTGATAAATCATTACTAAATCACCACATTCGAGGGTGCATGAATTATCTGTTGTAACGGTAGAAGTTCCTAATGAAATGTTGGCCGTTACGGAACTGTAACAATTGACTACTGTATTCTGCAAGCTAACAGTTAAAGGTCCATTTTTGCCAGGTTGAGCTCCAACAAAAAAGCTCCAAAAAACAATCAAAAAAGTACACAACAAACGTGTTGCACACAATGTTAAAAAACACCGAGTTTTCATAATTACAGATAACCTATTAAAGTAGTAAAGAAGTAATTGACCCTGAAAAGAATCGCGTTGCAAACTTATAAACTTTTTTTAATATGATCTAGAAATCTGATTTAAATTATCAAAATAAAACCGAACCTAATATTGAACTAAAAAGCCCGTATTTACTAGAATAGAGCAATATGTTAGGAATTTATAACTTTAATTAAAAAACAGTTATTTTTAAATAAAAAAACAATCATTTAAACATTTATTACGTGAATTAAATGCTTAAAAAGAGACTAAACATTCTCTATTTCACACAATCTATTTTTTAAGTAGTTATTTCCACAAACCAACAAAACCCAAAGTTTCCTTCGGGTTCTGCTCTTGGTTTGTTTAATTGGTCTATTCGGGTGTTCGTACCGTTATTGCAGGTGGAATTAATTTGTAAATAATTGGTGTTACAATTCTCGATAATAAGGTAGAACTAATCAATCCACCGATAAGGACAACGGCCAATGGTGAAATCAAAGGATTGGTTGAAATTGCAATGGGAATTAATCCTCCGATGGCCGTCAACGAGGTAAGTACAATGGGTAAAAAACGTACTTCTCCAGCTTCACGAATGGCATCATCTAGTGAATAACCTTCTTCCCTCAATTGATTGGTGAAGTCAACCAAAAGTATGGAGTTTTTCACTTCAATTCCTGCCAATGCAATCAATCCAATAATCGCTACAAACGAAAGTGAGTTTCCACTCATCCACAAGGCAATCACCGCACCAACCACTCCTAATGGAATGACAGATAATACAATGATCGTACTCTTGAAGGTTTTAAACAACAAGACCAACACTGCGATGAATAAGAAAACAGTAACAATGATTACCGTATTAAATCCTCCAAATGAATCTTGACGTGATTCGTACTCACCACCCATGGCATAATCATAACCTGCAGGTAAGCTTATTTCATCCATTTTAGTAATAACATCATTGATTACTGCATCTGCTAAATACCCCTTTTGGACAAATGCACTAATTGAAACCGTTCGAACTTTATTGAGGTGATTAATAAACAAGGGCGAACTTTCTAATTGCAATTGCGCAATCTGTTTCAATAAAACGGACTGTCCTTGTTGATTGTTGATATATAAATTATCAAACACAGCCAATGTTGCGCGCTCACTTTTAGGTGTTGTCAAGATGATCGAACATTCATTATTATCACTATCTGAAAATGTTCCCATATCAATTCCTGCAATCGCCATTCGAACGGTCCGATCAATATCTACCGTATTTATACCGAGCATTCGTGCTTTTTCTTTGTTAATTACCAACCGGAAATCAGATTTTAAATTGCTTATCGGATTGTCAATGTACATGGTACCTTCCGTGTTTTTCAGCAACTGTTCAACACGTTTCCCAATGGCACGCAGCGAATCAAGATTATCTCCTGAAAGGCGAACTTCAACTGGAGCTACAATTGGTGGACCTTGTTCAAATTGTTTGACTTCGATTTTTGCACCAACGTACTTTTTAAAGATTCCTTGCAATTGTTCAGCAATTTCTAATTTGCGTTCAACTGATGTTTCTGGTTTCAATTGGACAAAAAACTGAGCAAAATCTGTTCGTTC
The DNA here is from genome assembly GCA_043721195.1 of Fluviicola sp. GTDB lineage: Bacteria > Bacteroidota > Bacteroidia > Flavobacteriales_D > Crocinitomicaceae > Fluviicola. Next base: position 5,062 of record JAYSRF010000203.1, read on the forward strand.
GTTTTCTTGGATCACATTGTAATAAACTTGTGGGTTTCCTTTTCCAACATTCGCAGCATAGTATTGGATGTCTGGAATTTTGGCCAATTCTTGCTCTACGTAGCGACTTGTTCGATCTGTTTCAATCAAATTTGTTTGCAATGGCGAAACCACATTGATCAAAAATTGTGGTTTTTCAGAAGCAGGAAATAAACTAAATCCAACAACAGGAAATAATTGAAGTGACCCTATAAAAATCAGAATAGAAACCACCAACGTAATGACGGGACGTTTCAATGATCGATTCAACAAGACACTGTAACTTCCACTAATCAATTTTTGCAAACCACGTAAAAAGACATTCCCTTTGTATTCACCTTCGTGTTGTTTCAATAATCGGCTAGATAAAAACGGAATGATTGTTAGTGAAACGACCATGGAAGCCAACACACTACAAATAACTGCCATTGGTAAACTGCGAATAAATTCACCAGCTGCTTCGGGTAAAAAAACCAACGGAAGAAAAGCGATAATCAGTGTGACTGTGCAACCGACAACAGAAAGTCCAATTTGTTTTGTGGCCATCAAGGTTGCATCCATACGTGAATGTCCTTCGCGCAGCCAACGTTCAATATTTTCAACGACTACAATACTGTCGTCTACTAGTAAACCAAGCGCAACAACCATTCCAACGATACTCAATTGGTTGATGTTATAACCCAATAAATTCAGCATCACCAATCCAATCGCCAAAGAAAGTGGAATTGAAATCATTACAACCAATGCTGCTCTTCCTCCTAAGGGCAAAAGGGTAATTGCAACCAATAAAATAGCAATCATGAAATCAAATCCCAATCCACTCAAACGAGTACTTACATTTTCTGCTTGATCGAAATGCTCCACCATGCTAATGTTCGAAGGCAATGTTTTTTCAAAGGCCTCTAATACCGGTTGATAGTGTTCTTGTGTCAACGAAATATTAAATCCATCTTTTTGACCAGCAGTTACAAATACACAACGATGTCCATTGAGACGTGTAATGTGCTTGGTTTCTTCAAAACCTCGATTGATATCAGCAATATCTTTGAGAATGATTGACTTTCCATTGATTGAATAAACAACTGTTCCTGCAATCTCTTCTACAGAAGAATAATTCCCACTTGTTTTGACGTTAAATGATTTTGTTCCAGCGTCTAAACTCCCACCAGGAATATTTGCTATTTCACTCTGAATGGTTCCAATAATCGCATTCAAAGGAATATTTAATTGTGCTATTTTATCCAGCTTTAAATCCACACGGACAAGTTCATCTTGTAAACCGTGAATTTTTACATTTTTCAACTCTTTGACTTTCTCCAGTTCTTCCTGTAGGTTCTCTGAATAAAGTTTCAATGTTTTTCTAGATGCATTTTCACTAATCAATGCGATTTGCATGATATTGACATCAGAAGGAGTTATTTTATTGACATTCAAACTCAAAATCTCTTCTGGAAGTTCATCTCGCATCCCATTTACTTCACGAATCAGCTCTTGAAATTTATCATTTACATCACTGTCGTATTTGTATTCAACTGTCAAAATCGCTACACCATCTTTAATGGTGGTTTTGATTTTTTTGATGTTTTCCAGACTGTAAATTTTCTTTTCCAAAGGCTTGACAACCAATTCTTCCATGTCGGATGGACTTGTACCTGGGTAAACAACTACTACTGGAAACATGGGGCTATTGGTAACCGGATCTTCGCTTCGGGGCATTGTGAAAAGTGTCGAAACACCCAATGCAATTGACATGATGAAGATCACCAACGTAAATTGATAATTCTTTACCGCGTATGCTGCTATTTTCATGTTATTCTAATTATTTGAGTAAACAGCCTTATTGTTTAATAGTGATGTGTGATGATTCATTCAAGTAGGCGCTCCCAGAAATAATCAGGTGTTTGTGATTTTCCAAACCACTTGAAATGACTACCGAATTATGATCAACGGATGCAATTTGAACCACTATTTTTTTGACAGTCTTTTGGTCATCTGTTACGAAGACAAATCCTTCATTCGCATTCCCATCCAACAATGCAGCATAGGGAATAATCCAATTATTGGTTTTTACAACCGGATGAATGGTTGCTTTTCCAAACATTCCAGATGCAATAGATCCATTCGAAGCTTCCAAAACAGTCAAATCAATTGAAAATGTTCCTGTATATGGATCGCTACTTTCCGCTTTCCGACTCACAATGGCTTTCACTTTTCTGTTACCAAACGCCGCTGATTCAATCATTGCCTCATCACCTACTTGTAACGTACTCCATTCGCGATCACTCACTCCTACTTTCAAATACCAATTCCCTTTTCCTGCACCATTGGTTTGAAAAACAGGCGTTCCAGTTGATACTAATTGCCCTTGATTGACCATACGTTTTAATACAAAACCATCCGAAAGTGCTCTGATTTCAGAATATTTTAAATTAAATCGGGCAGATTCCAATTGTTGTTGTGCGATATCAACAGCTGTTTGCGCATTTTGAAGTTGTTCAAGGGTTGCGAAGCCATCTTTTTGAAGATTTGTTGCACGTTCTAAATCGCGGTTCGCTTTATCCAATCCGATTTTTGCTTGTTTTACCATCGCATTGATCGCGGTTAAATCTAGAGTCGCCAATAGTTGACCTTTGCGAACGCGATCGCCTTCTTTGACCAATAATTGTTTCACGATTCCTCCAGTGAGAAAGGATAAATAGGTCTCATCATCCGTTGTAAATTGACCAGATGAATTGATCACTGAATTTGCCGTTGATTTTTCGAGTGAGACTAATTCAACAGGAATGGTATCGGAAGCAGAAATAAGTTTTTTTTCAACTTTTTCATGTCCGCAAGAAGCGAGTGTTAGCAAAATAGTTGCAATTGTAATGGAAGAAAAAATGTGCGTTTTCATATTAATTCGTTTTTGTTGGTTCTTGAATGGGGTAAGTAGCTGTTTGTCTTTCTAGGTTAGCGATAGCTACATTGACTTGTTGTTGTAAAATGACGACTTGCAATTCAGCTTGTGTTAATTGACTTGTTGCGTCAATGAATTCAATTTCTGTAGAAATTCCTTCTGTATAAGAACCATTGATCAGATTGAAATAAGCTTTTGCTGCTTCTAATTGCATCAATGCCGATTCATAATTACTCGATGCAGTTGATAGGTCATTTAATGCTAGTTGAACAGATAAGGTCAATTGTTGAGTCGTCTGCTGAATCACTAATTCAGATTGTTTCAGGTTCCATTCAGATAATTTGATTTTCTGCGTATTTCGATTGCCATTAAAAATGGGAACACTTAAGGAAACGCCCACCATGTAATAACGAGATTTTGAACTGATTTCCCAAT
>JAYSRF010000204.1:0-8380 GCA_043721195.1 Fluviicola sp.
TTGAGTGTGAATACAAAACATAAACGACAAATTCATTCATAACAGTACAAGTTGCTATAAATAAAAAAAGGAAGTCATTTGACTTCCTTTTGTAGCGAGAGAGAGATTTGAACTCTCGGCCTCAGGGTTATGAATCCTGCGCTCTAACCAACTGAGCTACCTCGCCATTTATATTTCAAAGGCCTACAGGGTTTACATTTAAATCCTGCGTCCGCCGCGGCGGACTATCTCGCCATTTATATTTCAAAGGCCTACAGGGTTTACATTCAAATCCTGCGTCTGCCATTCATCTTGAAAAACTAAAAACGTTGATTCTTACCTTTTCCTTAGACGGATTTAACGCCTGTGCATTGCTTCAATGCGGGCACAAAGATATGCATCTTTTCCATTCTAGCAAGACTACGAGCGATCTTCTTCAAATAAAATCTTCGTATTATGTTTTAGTGTTCTGAAAATCAAACTAATCAACAATGCGCCAATTACCCAATAAACATAGTTCATCGACATTGGTACTTCTTTCGTTAAAAACCACTGACGTAAATACGCTACAAATATAAATCCTAACATCGTTGCTGTTATTCCAGAATACTCACGACGCATAATTGTCTTGATGGAGAATGGAATACCACCCTTCTTGTAGTTTTTCATACTCGGCCAAAATGCAGGTACTCCCATGGACCAATTCACGTAGGCATCTCCAAACTTGCGTTCCAAAAAACGTTCTTCAGCAAACATGATTCGCTCGTAATAAATCCAAAACAGTAGACTAACTGCAATGAAAAACCACCAATTGAACGTAAAAAACACAATGCCAATCCACATAAAGTAATTCCCTAAATAAAGCGGGTGACGCACTGTGGAATAAATCCCTGTTGTGTTGAGTGCTTCTGCAACTTGTTCTTGCGTATTTCTACCCGAAGTGTTTTTGTTACTCGTTCCAATCGCAATTGCACGAATTACTTGACCAAGAATAGACATTGCAATTGCAACCCCCATTAAACTGTAATACCAAGCATCACTTTTGATGATACAAGTTGGATCGGTAAAATACAGTACTGGAACTGCTAAAACAAATAAAATCACTGGAATCTGTCCGCGAAACTTGAACAGTATGTTTCCATTTTTTTCAAAAGAATGTACTAATGCCATGAAAAGAATTGTGTATATTGCGTGTTTTGAATAATTGTGCGAAGTTAACATTATTAAACTACTATGACAAAAAAGGAAAAATTCGAGCTAGAATACGTTTTAAGAACATCACCTAAAGTGCTCGATAAACTGTTAATCACACCAGATGGTTTGAGTGAATGGTTTGCTGAAGATGTCATTGTAAAAGACGATGTCTATACATTTCATTGGGATGGAAGTGAAGAACAAGCTAGGTTACTTCATCGTAAAACAGGTGAAGGAATTAAATGGCAATGGATTGATGACGAGGAAGATGGAATGGAAACATTTTTCGAAATGCGTTATATGGTTGACCCTATGACCAAAGTTGTGATATTATCTGTTGTTGATTTTGCTGAACCAGTAGATAAAGAACAAGTCGTTCGTTTATGGGAATCACAAATTACCGATTTACGTAGAGTTATTGGTGCTTGAGTATATTTTAAGCTACTTTTGCTGTATTATTTTTGATTGGTGAAGCGACTGACCCTTTTTAGTATTCGTTCGTTTGTAGGTCCATTTGTGGTTACATTCTTGATTTCCATGTTCATGCTGATCATGCAATTCACTTGGAAATACATTGATGATCTGATGGGTAAAGGTCTTGGTGCTAGCGTAATCTTGGAATTGTTATTTTATGTTTCTGCCGGATTAATTCCACTTGCTTTGCCACTTGCCATTTTATTAAGCTCTATCATGACGTTTGGTAACTTGGCAGAAAACAATGAACTCACTGCACTAAAATCATCTGGATTATCCTTGTTTCGAATCATGCGCCCACTTACTGGTGCTGCATTCATTATCGCATTAGGAACCTTTTATTTCGCTAATTATGTCATTCCTGTAGCTAATTTGAAATGGCACTCGCTTATTTTTGATATTCAGGAAACGAAAGTTGCAGCATTGATTACACCTGGTTCCTACTCAAAGGAATTGGACGGATATGCGATCAAGGTAGAAGGCGGAAATGATAATACATTTACTGGAATTACCATTCACGATTATACCAACCCAACCATTGTTAAAACAATTAAAGCAGATTCAGGAACAATCTTCAAAAGTACAAATGGCGAATTTTTGTTTTTTAAACTTATCAACGGTCGTATTTCAGAAGAATTGAGTGCTCAGCCCCCTATTTTTCAACCAGATGGTGAACCACATCACACCTCAGGACCATTTCGACCAAGTAGAAGAACAAAATTTGAGATCGCAACTTATAAAATGGATCTAACTGGATTCAACCTCAACCATTCGGATCAAAATATGTTTAAGGATGAATATGAGATGCTAAATGTGTTCCAAATCAGCGCGGCTCGAGATTCAATGCAACAATTGGTGAACAGTACACAAGTTAATTTCACCAAAAGCCTGAAAAATGACCATCCTTTTTTTCAAAGTTTGCACTATAAATTAGATACTGCTGAGATGCGGAAAAATAATCTCCCACTTCCCATTGAAGCTAAATTAGCAGCTGTGTACGTTGACACGATGAAAGCTGAAACGAAAATCACTGCCATTAACCATGCTCTAGTAAAACTAAGACGTAAACACCAAAGCTTAGATGGTCAGCGAGAATTCTTAAAAAACATGGACGCAAATAATGATCAATTCTCAATTGAATTTCACAAAAAAATTGCACTTACGACAACCATTATTGTCCTGTTTTTTGTAGGTGCTCCATTGGGTGCAATTGTCCGAAAAGGTGGTTTTGGTGCTCCGGTAGTGATCGCAGCTTTATTATTCATGGTCTATTTCGTCTTGTTTACAATAGGTGAAAATCTTGCTACCTCTGGTTCGGTAAGTCCTTTTTGGGGAATGTGGATGCCAACTGTTGTGTTAACTCCAGTTGCTGCCATTCTGATGATGAGTGCTGCGAATGATTTAGGTGTCTTTGATCGAAAATTGTGGCAACTCATCTTCTCATTTGGAAGAAAACGATGAAAGTACTGCATATAAGCAATAAACCAATTTATCCTTTAGTAGATGGAGGCTGTGTAGCAATGGCTAAAATGTTAACGAATTTATCTACCATTGCTGATCAAATTCAACATGTATGTATCAATACGCCAAAACATCCATTTAAAGCTGAAGTTTACCCAATAGATGTTGCAACACCTTTTTTTCCAGAGCATACATTTATTGATACCAATCCAAAAGTATTACCAGCATTAACAGCTTTGATTACTGGATCAAATTACAATTTGAAGCGTTTCTACAAACGTTCTGTTGAAGCACAATTCATCAAGCACATTCAGCACGAGCAGTTTGATGTAATTGTATTAGAGAGTCTGTTTTTAACTGGTTATATTCCAGCAATCAGAACCATTTCGGATGCAACTATTGTTGTTCGGGCTCACAATGTTGAACATGAACTATGGGAACAACAAGCAACTGAAACCTCCAATTTCATCAAAAAATGGTACCTGAATTCATTGGCTAAATCATTGAAAAAAGCCGAGATTAAACAGTTAAATCAGGCAGATCAAGTTTGGACCATTACACAGGAAGATGCTTTGAAATTGGCTGCATTAGAAGTGAAAAAACCGATTTACACCATACCTGTAGCCCTTGAGACGCCAAATCAAACAGCAGATTATTCCCAAACTGATTTTTTTCATCTTGGTTCATTGAATTGGGCTCCGAATCAATTGGCAATAAAAATATTAACCGATGATTATTGGCCGAAATTAAGTGATCAAACAACCAGTCAATTGCATATCGCAGGTTCCTTTTCTGAGTCAATCACACTAAAAGAGCAAAAAGGTATTGTCTTTCATGGTTTTGTAGAAGATGCCACGCAATTTATGTGTTCGCATGGTATTCTAGTCTCTCCCGTTCGAACAGGATCTGGTGTACGGATAAAATTGCTAGAAGCATTATCACTTGGTGTTCCGTGCATTACAACAACGCTTGGTTCCGTTGGAATTGATCCTTTAGCTGAAGTTTTGATCCTTGCTAATTCATCAGAAGAATGGATAAATGCGATGTTACATTTAGCACAATCTCAGGAATCGCGAATGCATTTAGGAGAAAAGGCAAAGCGATATATGGAGAAATACCATAGTTTTGCAGCGGTTAATGCTCAAATAAATCGTTCTCTTGGAAAGTAAACCAACCTTATTTATACTCTTATCTCGTTTTCCATTTCCGTTGGAGAAAGGCGATAAACTGCGTGCATTTCACCAAATTAAAGGGCTTTCATCCTCGTTTGACATTGTGTTGTGTTGCTTGTCTGAACATGTTGTTTCAGCTGCGCATTATGAAGAGGTGAGCCGTTTTTGTAAAGAAGTTCATGTTTTTAAATTGACCAAATGGGGCTTGTTTTTCCAAGCGAGTTTAAACTTGATCTCCAATCGACCATTTCAAGTAGCTTATTTCTACCGCTACCGTCATTTTAGAAGCATTCAACATTTACTCCTAAAACATAAACCTGCACATATATTTTGTCAATTATTACGGGTGGCAGACTACGTGAAAGACTATCATCTTTGCCCTAAAACAATTGATTACATGGATGCCCTTTCGAAAGGAATGGAACGTCGAATAAAAACAGAACCGTGGTATAAAAGCTGGTTTTTTAAGCTAGAATTCAAACGATTAACACACTATGAACGCAGTATTTTTGATTATTTTGAACATAAAGTAATTATTTCATTACAAGATTTGAATTTTATTCGTCATCCTAAACGTTCAGAAATACATGTCATTCCGAATGGTGTAGATGAGTCGTTTTTTAACTTCCCTCCTCTTGAAAAAAAATACGATCTTCTTTTTACTGGAAACTTTAATTATCCACCAAATATAGAAGGAGCGATTTATCTTGTAAAGGAGATTTTACCGCTTTTGCGTGAAAAAGACTTTGACGTGAGCGTATTGCTTTCTGGTGCTGATCCACATCCCCGTGTAAAGGCATTGGCTTCCAACCGTGTTACCGTTACTGGTTGGGTGGATGATATTCGAACAAGTTATGCTCAATCTAAGATTTTCGTTGCACCTATGTTTATAGGTACTGGACTTCAGAATAAACTTCTAGAGGCAATGGCAATGGGACTTCCATGTATCACAACTACGCTTGCAAACAATGCATTAGGAGCCAAGGACAGTGAAAACATCCTGTTAGCAGAACAAAGTAAGGAGTTCGTCGAAAAAATAATCATTTTTTTAACCAAAAGTGATAGATTTACGGCAATTACTAACGATGCTAAAGACTTTGTTCAAGAGAATTACTCATGGGACAATCAAAACGCTCTCCTACTAAATGTGCTTCTGGAATCTGGAAATCAGTCATTCTAATTCTATTACTAACTACCTCATGTACAAAAGAAAAAGTACTCCCCACTTGGATGAATGGTAAATGGGAGTCAACTTTTAACAAAATCAATGTTCGTGAAACTTGGAAATTAAACGGAGACAAAATGATTGGCTCAACCGTTTGGACATTTGAAGGTAAACAACGTGTGGAAGCGTGTAGTATTTCCTTCAATAAGGATACGTTAGAATATGCTGTTATTTTCAAAAACAAAAAACCGATTTATTATAAATGTACAAACCCAGAAAGCGACACATTAGTATTTATTAACAATCAAAATGATTTCCCAAAACGGATTGTATATGTGCGTCCTAATGGGAAAAACATGCGTGTTTGGATTGATAATGAAGAGAACGATCCCAATCGTATCAATTTTCCCTTTGAAAAGATTCCGAGTTAGTGAACAATTATCATGCATTAAGGGTTAAATTTGTGACCTGAATAAAAAGTCATGATAAGTAAGTTAAATACAATAGAAGAAGCAATTGCAGATATTCAAGCTGGAAAGATCATTATCGTAGTTGATGATGAAGACCGCGAAAATGAAGGTGACTTTTTAACCGCAGCTCGAAATGCAACTCCAGAAGTGATTAATTTCATGGCTACTCATGGTAGAGGTTTGATTTGTGCACCGCTTTTGGAAAGTCGTTGCGATGAATTGGAACTCGAATTAATGGTTCAACAAAATTCAGCAACTTACGAAACACCTTTTACTGTTTCTGTGGATCTGAATGGACATGGCTGTACCACCGGGATTTCAGCAAGTGACCGTTCAAAAACAATCTTAGCACTCATTGATCCGGCTACAAAACCCGAAGAATTAGGAAAACCTGGACATATCTTCCCACTTCGTGCACGAAAAGAAGGCGTACTTAGAAGAGCAGGTCACACAGAAGCAGCCATTGATTTAGCACGATTAGCTGGTTTTGAACCCGCTGGTGTGATTGTTGAAATTCTCAATGAGGATGGAACAATGGCACGACTCCCAGAATTATTGATTATAGCAGAAAAATTCAAACTCAAAATAGTATCCATCGCAGACTTAATTGCTTATCGCATGAAACACGAATCGTTAATTACTCGAGAAGTTACGGTAGAAATGCCGACTGGTGTAGGAGATTTCGAATTAGTTGCCTACTCAGTAAATTCAACAAAACAAGAACATTTAGCATTGACAAAAGGGACATGGGGTCCTGACGAAGCTGTATTGGTGCGCGTTCACTCTTCCTGTATGACAGGAGATATTTTTGGATCTTGTCGCTGCGATTGCGGACCACAACTGGAACACGCAATGCGCATGATCAATGAAGAAGGAAAAGGTGTCATCGTCTACATGAATCAAGAAGGTCGAGGAATTGGCTTATTGAACAAATTAAAAGCCTACAAATTACAGGAAGAAGGTTATGACACTGTTGAAGCCAATCTACAACTTGGTTTTGAAAGTGATCAACGTGATTATGGTATCGGAGCGCAAATTTTACACGATTTAGGTGTGAAAAAAATCCGATTGATGTCAAATAACCCGAAAAAACGTTCTGGTTTGATTGGCTACGGAATGGAAATAGTAGAAAACATATCTATTCAAGTTGGTGAAAATATCCACAACGAAAAATACTTGAGAACCAAACAAGAAAAAATGGGGCATTCCCTGAAATTGGATAAATAAGATGCTCATAGCAAAAGGATTACGGAAAAAATACGGTCAATTAGACGTATTGAAAGGTATTGATTTAGAAATCAATGCTGGAGAAATTGTATCCATCGTTGGATCTTCTGGTGCTGGTAAAACAACCTTATTACAGTTGTTAGGTACATTAGATCGACCGGATGCAGGTGAAATCTCACTCAATGGATTGAATCCTTTTCAACTTTCATCAAAAGCCTTGGCTCAATTTCGAAATCAACAAATTGGCTTTGTCTTTCAATTTCATCAATTATTACCCGAGTTTTCTGCTTTAGAAAATGTCATTATGCCAGCTCTAATTGGTGGAATTCCAACTGGAGAAGCGAAAAAAAGAGGTTTAGAGTTACTGGAACGGTTGGGATTAGCCGATCGTTCCAGTCATCAACCAACTGCTCTTTCTGGCGGAGAACAACAACGTGTGGCGGTTGCGCGTGCTTTGATGAACAATCCGAAAGTCATTTTCGCAGATGAGCCATCCGGTAATTTAGATTCAAAAAACGCAGCTGAATTGCACCAATTATTCTTTGATTTGCGTCGCGATATGGGGCAAACATTCGTCATTGTAACCCACAACAATCATTTGGCAGAAATGGCCGACCGTACTTTGGTGATGACGGATGGATATTTAGCGCAATGAAACATGCTTTTTATGCTGGAATGACTTTCGCTGAAATGAAAGAATTCCTCGACTTTAAATCCGAACAATACAACCATCCTTCCTTTATTCAAACAGATCCCATTCAATTGGTTCACCGCTTCGAGCAAAAAGAAGACATTGAAATCATGGGGTTTCTAATGGCAACCATTGCTTGGGGAAATCGAAAATCAATTATTACCAGTGGTGAGCGACTCCTAGAAATCATGGAGCAACAACCCCTTTCATTCATTAAAGACTACAAGCCGTTCAACTCACCGTTTGTTCATCGCACGTTTAATTCGGAGGATCTTCATACTTTTTTCCAGCGATTACAAGCCATTTACAAAGTAGGCTCTCTCGAACAAGCATTTGCTCCTCATCCAGATTATCCTGGAGCTTACGGAAGAATCGTTCGTTTTCGTGAACAGTTTACGCAAGTAGATTTCCCCCAACGCACACATAAACACATTGCCAATCCATTGAAAAACTCTTCTTCCAAACGGTTGAATATGTACTTGCGTTGGATGGTGAGAAATGATAAAAAAGGAGTCGATTTTGGAATTTGGAAATCGGTTTCACCATC
>JAYSRF010000205.1:0-24964 GCA_043721195.1 Fluviicola sp.
GGAAAGGTTGTGATAATGAAGAGTGATTCGTGTTTGACGTTAAATCATCAGACACGAATCCTAAGATCGTTGCAAAATTCAATAATCGAGGTGCGATTAAAATTTAACACAGCAGTTTACGCTTGTAAATGAGGACGTTGAATTTTTGAAGAGGTTTTGCAACGGTCTTATCATTATTTTGTTCCCCGAAAATGATGCTCTTGAACGTCCGTAATTTTGCCATGGTCATAATAAATAACGGTCACATCAATCTCACTCAATAAGCTTTTAAAATCAGCATTTTCTGGATCCAAGCAATATTCCCCTAAAAAATTGATCTGGGATAAATCGCCTTTAAGCCATCTTCCATGCCGCTTTCCATTTTCATAATTGCCCAATTCATACAATGATCCATCCGAATGATAACACCGCCACAAGCCATGAGCTTCACCATTAAGAAGATTTCCTTCATTCATTTTAATACCTGTTTTGTAATAGTGTTTGATTGGATAGAGTGAATCGGGTGGAATTTGTTCATTGAGCAGTGAATAGTTGACCAAAAATTGCTCAGTGTAATTGCGTTGTAAACAGCTGTATTCTTGCGAAAAATTAACCAATTGACCATTTGAAATTAGTTTTCCTTCAGCGTTGTAATACGTAATTTCAGCCTCACGGTGCTGATCATTCCGATTATAAAAGTTAGAACTATCTGCAAACACGATACTGTAATATCCTGATTTATCTGATTGATAGTAATTCCATTTTCCCACTTTTAACCCATTATATAAATTGCCTTCTTCTTCTAATTCATTGTATTGATTGTATCTTTTGATGTAGGCTGAATATTGATGATCATCCAACGGAGCAATATATTTTACCCTTTTAGAATGAATTATAGTTCGTGTAATCGGGTAAAAAATTTTATACTCTTCACAAAACGGGTAAACTAAGGTGTCTTCAATTTCAAAATCGAGTGTCATAGATCGTTCTCCATTTTCGTAGAAAATAGCATAATCAAGGACTTGATTAGTGAGGCACAATTCTTTGATTAAAACCCCTACTGTATCATAACAGCGTATTGTATCGTATTTCTGATCCGGATGAATAATTGCTTCTTGCGCTAGTTGACCATATTTATAATACGAGCGATAAATTCCTGTTTCAGATGACCAATCCATTAATGTTTTTTGTGTACGGGAACCTACTTTTCTTTGGGAAATAATCTTTTCATTTTTATAAACGAAATACTCACGGTAGTACTTCTCGTGAACTCCAAATTGTTCACCTTCGAGCTTACCGTTTTGGTAGTTGTTAAAACATAAGGTATCACCGTTCAGATTAAGTTTACTGTTTTCTCCATTAAGAACACCATTCAGCCTATTAACTTGTTTTGTAATTTGGGTACGCTTAAAATTTTCAACCACCTCATCTTCTTGAAAACCACGAGAAAAATAACCCGACTTAAAACCTCTGAAAGAATCGGGGAAATTGTTATAGTAGGTCTCTTTTCCTGATAGGACTCCATTGACATACTGCATCGAAGCCAATGGTCGTTTTTTAGGAGCAAAGCAATTCAGTTCACCGTTTAGTATTCCATCTTTCAAGTTCAATTCAATTGTCGTGAGTTCCAATTCGGGTAAAACCTTTTTATATTCTTCATATCGAAATTCGGTTATATAAGCAAGACTATTGCCTTCTATAATGTGCGCTAAATTGGGGAAAAATGCATACACTAACATTAGATCTGTTGTTCGATCAATCGAAATCACTAACTCGTTTTTTGTTTTCGAAATTCGCGGTTGTATATGCTTACGAAATTCAATCTTCAATTTACCTGTATAAGGTTTCCCATCGTATTGAAGCGTTCGCATTTTAATAGCGGCAGAAAAATCTCCTAAAGCAACAACGCTGTTATGAATGGTGTCATTTTTAAGCGGTTGATAATATTTATACCAATAATCATTTCGGATAGAATCATTGATTTCAACAATGGAAAATAAATCTCCAAAACTTACTGTATCAATAAAATGAGATGCTGTAAAAGTACTGTCAAATGTAAACCACTTTACGTTTTTATAAGGCTTTTCTAGATACAATGCTTTATATCCAGTTCTTCGAGAAGGATAGAAATAGAATTGTTCATGGAGTGCATTTCCTTTCAAGATTCTTTTTTCTTCCTTTAGTTGTGGTTTCGTTTGTGAATAAAGGAATGCACTGGTATTGGTATACCAAATTTCATTACCATGTAAGGTGTATAATCGCTCATTGAAAATGACATAATTTGGATCAATGGGTTTACTTTTGAGTTGAAACAACGAATCATAGATTCTATGCTCTATGATTTCTCCTTTTTCTGTATACCACAATTCCTCCCAACCGTTACCAATGTTTGTTTTTATAAACGTATTCATGGGCTTCCCATTTTCCCAATAAACTGTATTGTTGAGGATGGTTTCGGGATGATCAAAATCAAAACGCAATTTGAGTTGACCGTTTGAGTAGTATTCTTCAACTACACCCGAAAAGAAGAAATGAATACCGCAAGTGTCAATTACATCCCTATAATAATGCCTTTCATTTAATGAATCACGCAAAAAGTCTTGATTTAAATAAAAGTAGGGTTGAACATAATTAGGGTCAAATGAATAACCTGTTGAAAGGTGGGAGCAATTGGGCGTATAAAAGTAGTTTTGAAAATTTTCACCAATTGATTTATCTATATATGAATTTACAAAATTATCATCTGAATTTAAAGGCGAAGCATAAGCAGATTCACCGTAATAGGGTCTCTTATAGCTTTTGTGTTTGAATTCATTGCGAAAATAGGCAGGAAAAATAGTAGGAATTGTATCTTTTGAGTAGGTGTAAATGAGTCGAGGAATGAGTTTTCCATGCTCAATGCTGTCCTTCCATTGGTATTGAATCCATTTTCCTGATTCTTTGCCATTCGTATACTCACCTATCGATCTTGTCTTTCCATTGATTTGATATTCATACTTACCATGAGGAGAATTCTCTTTATAATTCATCCAAGTTTCTCCAATTACAGGGTTGTGCTTTCCAGTAGGTGTTAGTTGATTCTGTAGGTATTCCAATCCTGTCTTTTTTCCATTCAAATAATGTGTGGTCGATGAGTGCTCATAAAACCAATCTTTTTGTTTTTTGCTCACATTCTCAGTATTCCTAATTCCTTGATAGAACCATTCACCTTCCCTAAAGCCGTTTTTGTAACTGCCTGTTTGCATCAACAGTCCATTCGGATAATACCACCGCACTTCACCTTCTGGACGATTGTTTTTCACTTCAAAAATAGCGGCAACTACTTTGTCATTCCATTTGACGGTATCGACATCTCGAATAGGTAGCTTATCGTAATATTGAACATACGTTCCGTCAATCAATGAGTCGAGAAACGGTGGAAGATCCGTTGATTGAAAATAAGGATAATACAAGTAACAGTACGGGTTATTTGTTTCGTATTTAACTGAATTTTTAGGCTCATTATACAAGGGGTTGTGAACAATGATTAATCCACCAAGAATACTATCAGCTTGTTGTTGATAGGGAACATCATTTGGCTCTAAAGTATAACTTTCATTCGATAAATATGGAAGTATGCGCACGATCCTATTTGGCATTTGAAAATAGGTTTCACGTAATTGCGCTACAACCGAATTGATCAGGAAACAACAGAAGATGTTCAAAATAATTTTCATCTTGTTTTAGGTATTCGTCTAAAAATAAGTGTTTTGAATCGTTCAATCAAAATATAACAGAGGCTGTCTAAAAAGTATCATCATTAAGTCAACCCTTGAGGTGGTTTAAAAATTGATAAAGTTCAAAAAATTGAGGATGAGCTATCTGGATTTTAATACCATTTAAGCTTTGAATTTACTTGAAATTAACCACATAAGGACACATAGCAAACATAGTGCATTCTATGTTTGCTATGTGTCCTTATGTGGTTAAAATTAATCATGAATTTCTATCGTGTTATTACAGAAAAATCAAAGATAAACTGGTATACTCAAGTAAATGACGAACGTCAATTTCCGAAAATAACGAAGCAGTTTATTAATTATTAGTCACATTCTGCGATTTATTCCCTATAATAATCCTCTTCACGATACGTACCATCCGGAGCATCTTCATTGTTCATGTTGATGCCATAATATTCACGTTTCAACACAACACCAGACTGATAATAAATCACGGAAATATCCAATAGTTTTTCTTGGTAGGCAATGATTTCTTCGAGGTTATCTAGGTTGGGATTCAAACAGATTTCTCCCATGTTTTTGACGTTTCCTAAATCGCCACGTAACCAACGACCATCGCGTTTACCCAATTTGTAGTTTCCAACTTGATTGAGTTGTCCATCAGAATCATACATTTTCCAAACTCCAGTTGGCAAACCGTTGACCACATTTCCTTCGTTTTGAATGGCACCGTTGTCGTAATAATTCTTCACATAACCGTTGATCCGATGCTGATTACTATCTGCTTCCCAGAAGGCATACAACATGCGTTCTTCGTTGTGGTCGGCGTGTGAACAATCGTATTTCTCTACTTTCTCAATGATGTAACTTTTACTGGTTGGTTGGTGTTTGTCATTGAAGTAGGTCAAAATACCTTTTGATTTAAAACGCACACTGTCATTGATCGAAATAATACTATCGAAATAGTTTACTTCGCACAAAGCGAGACCATCGTAATTGAAATACTTCCACAAGCCTATTTTTTTGCCTTTAGAAATCGTTCCTTCACGCGCGATGGTATCATTTGGATAGTATTTAACGATGCTGTAATTGATGCCCGTTTTATCTACCAAACTTGGTCTTCCGTAATACGGTTCTCCATACGGATCTCGCACCAATCCCATGTCTACTGCCAATCGTTCAAAACTACTCGATCCTGCAATATCGCTGATATCGAAAAAGATGGAATCTTTCCAATCGAATTGGTAACGAACGCTGAGTTGGTTTTCTTCCCAGATTTTTTCTTCAACTGGCTGATTGTAGAGGAATTTCACATATTGGTACTTGAATCCAAGCGTATCATAGGCTTCATAATCATCTATTGGTTGACCGCTGAGGAAGAAACCACGTTTGGCAATTTTTCCATTCGTATGATAGGTTTTAGATTCACCTTGAAGCGCATTGTTTTGGAAATTCAAATCAAAAATTAAAATAGAATCTCTTCCTGGAACAGTTAAATACGTGCGAGAAATTCCATCTAAATAGCCGTCTTCATAATTCGCAGCTGCATAAAAGAATTTATTGCGTTGGATAGATATTCCATTCTGGTAACCATCACGGAATTCACTATAACTTGTTGTATCACCTTGCCAGTTTATGTTAACCATTGGGCCATTCAACTTACCATTTTTGTAGTTTTCTTTTCGAGAAATATACCTCACTTTTTTTTCTGGAGATGCTTCGAAAAGCATGGTATTGTATTTTGCAATGTATTCATTTCTTCTATATTGTTCACTCTGCGTAATCGGCATTTCTGTTGAATAATAGATCAACTCTCCTTCTAATTCTCCTTTTTGGAAAAATAATTGGGTTGTTATCTGACCAAATTGATCTTTTACCAACCACTCACCTTCTGGTTTTCCATTAAGAAATGCTCCTTGAATTGTTTTATCTACAGGTACCTTTGAATTAACTCTCGGAGCCATTGATTCATAGTTCATGTATTCTTTTCCCTTGTAATCATTATCATACACATTAAAAAAGCTTGAAATGAATGGAAATAAATCCATTACATTTTTGTCTATTCCAGCGTAATAGATGCTCCGATCATACAATTCCAATACAGCATTTCTTTTCCCTTTTTTGTAGAACTTTTTCAATGCTTTACGCACCATTTTTTGTTCCTTAGCTGTTGTCGGCAATTGAATATTAACACTCGTTTCACTGCTTTTTATTTGGAATTTTGACGCGTTTTTTTCGAGTTTAAATGTTCCACTAAAAAGTTGATTGTTCTGATAAAGCAAGGCATCACTTGAGGTTTCATAATTGCTATTCCAATACAAGGCATTTAATTGCGGTAAAGAAGTATCGATTTGCTGATTACGATAGTAGAGGTCTGAAAAATCATACAGTGATCCACTGCTTGTTGTTTCAAGGCGCAATGCTCCAATTTTTTGATTGGCAACGGCATTCACATTTTGGTAATCATCACCAAAAACAGCGGTTTCCTTATAATATTCATCTCCTAAAATGGAATATTCAATGTAATCCAATGTGGCAGTTGCTGGATCTAAGTAGCCTGTCATACAGAAACGTTGATCCTTTGCCCAACGTGCAGCTTGGATCAATGTGCGTTCCGTCAGTTCTTCATTTGCCAATTTTTCTCTGTTTGTGTATGACAAAGTGGGCATTCCTTCATCAAAATAATAAATTAAACCATCAATTTTTTCTCCATATTCCTCTTCAGAATCAGCAATAGAATCTTTTATTAATTCACCTTTTTCATCATAATAAAGTGTCTGGTACAATTTCCCTTTGTAATCGAAAAAATGCTGCTCGTAACGAGAAGAATCCGTGTTAAAAACAACGGTATTGGCTGCTTGACCATTGTCCCAAAAAACGGTGTCTTCTTTTTGGAGCACTCCATCAATGATTTCGAAGCGAATTTTTAATTGCCCATTTGCATAAAATTCTTCATAGACTCCTTCATACTCAAATTTGTAGCCTAGAGAATCGATGAGTTCATTGCGACTGTAATATTTACCATTGACTAAACGATCGCCTGGTTGGTAATCCATGTCTGATTCATAGCCCTCTCCATCATAATATTCAGCATCATAACCTGGATATTCATTTTCGTAGTTGAATTCAGCACCTTCATAACTATTGATTCCTTCTTCTGGCAATTCCAATCCTTCTTCAATCGTGTCGTTTTCATCCAAAACAGAGTAAAACACGCTGAATTCTTCCATTTCAGAACCGTAGATTCCTTGATTGTATAAAACCAAACTGGTATCGCTTTCAGTGGTTGGTTCTTCATCGTAATAATTATACCCTTCGTATTCAAGGAATGATCGATCAATGACTTCATCTCGAATAATGATACTCTTACCACGAATTGGTTTGGAAGCAAGTGTATAGCGTCTGGTCAGTATTAACGTATCTGATCTTCTGTAAGAACCATCTTCCAATGGCATGAATTGAGGCTCGTAGTATTCCCATGACCCTGTTTCTTTATTGTTGGTATATACTCCAGAAGTCAACGTTCGTTCATTAAAACGGCGCAAATAATTTCCATTTTTAATGCCATGCAAATACGCATAATTCTCTGAAAGCGTATCGTAAATAATGGTTTGATTTGTAAGATATTCGATAATTGCGTCTTCTTTGGAATCAACAGGCAACTGATCGGTCTTTGGTACAAATGAGTAAAAATTCCAATTGCCTTCTCGCGAACCTTGACTAAACGAACCTGTTTTCATAATTAAACCCGTTGCAGTATACCAAACTGCACTACCTTCTAATTGGTTGTTTTTGATGGTAAAAATACCTGCCACCACATCGTTTTTGAAACGCAAGGTTGTGTTATCTAAATAAGGAAGATCGCGGAAATATTGAATGTACTCGCCATCTGGAATGACTTCCAATGAAGGAGTAATGTCTTGTTCTTGATCAATTGAATACTGATAAAACAGTTCCGGTTTTTTATTCAACAATTCACGAATGAAATGTTCTTGTTTTTTGCGCTCCTTGGTCATTTTTTGAGAGCCATAATAATTCAACTCTTCGTTTTTCTCATTTTTCTCAACGGTTACACCAATGACTTTTCTGTTTTTATCATCCCGTTTGAGTACTTCTCTAAATTCGGCGTACTGAGCAAACAGATACATATTGTTGTTTAACTCTAGTTGATGGGGATATACAAAATAGGTCTTGCCTTTCCAAACTGTTGTTTCAACTTGTGAAAAAGCATTGAAAATAGAACCGAATAGTAGTGTAAGTAGAAGATACTTTTTCATGTTATTATAGGTCTTAATTGGGTCAAAAATACGCACAATTTATGCGGATTAAAAAAACAAGGCTGTTTAAAAAGGTTTGTTTTACACTAATTTTTATAAGGGTTTAAAAAGTTGAGGAAATGCAAGGCGTTGAGGATGAGATAATGGGAGTTCACTTAAGTAAATGACCATTGTCGATTTCCGAAAACAACAAAGCAGATTACAACTTTTTAGACACCTTATCTATTAATTACCTTCATAGTACTCACCATCACCATAGCCTTCACCATCGTAATAACCGCCTTCACCGTAAAAATTCTCTGGAGGACCTTCTGCATTCATGTTTACGCCATAGTATTCGCGTTTTTTAACAACGGTCATTTGGTAATACACAACTGAAATATCGAGTAATTTTTCTTGGTAACTGAGAATTTCTTCCAGATTCGTCAGGTTTGGGTTTAAGCAAATATCGCCCATGTATTTCACCTGCGACAAATCACCACTCAACCAACGGCCCTGGCGTTTTCCAAGTACATATTCGCCCACCATATTCAAACTACCATACGGATCATAGAATTTCCAAACACCAGTTGCCAATCCGTTTTTAACCATTCCTTCATTCATCAATACGCCATTATCAAAATAATTTTTCACGTAACCATTGATGCGATGAACGGATGTATCACGTTCCCAGAAGGTATACAACATCCGTATTTCATGATGATCTGTATGTGAACAATCGTATTTCTCGACTTTTTCTACAATATAACTACGTGAAAGTGGTTGTCCGTTTTTATCAACCAAGGTCATAATTCCCTTCGATTTAAAACGAACTGTATCATTGATTTGTAGAATGGTATCGATGTAATTCACTTCGTAAAGTCGGTCACCATCGTAGTTATAGAAATACCATTGTCCAATTTTTTTACCCGATGAAATTTCTCCTTTTCGAGCAACAGTATCGTTTGGATAATACTTGGTCATGGTATACTTAATTCCTGTTTTATCCACCAAACTTGGCCGACCAAAATACGGTTCGCCATAACCGTCTCCATTCAAGCCTAATTGGTACAACATACGATCAAGACTTGTAGAGCCAGTAATATCACTTGTGTTAAAATAGATCGAATCTTTCCAATCAAATTCATAACGCACACTCAACTGATTTTCCTCCCAAATTTTCTCTTCAATTGGCTGATTGTATTGGAATTTAACATATTGGTATTGAAAACCGAGTGTGTCATACGCTTGGAAATCATCAATGGGCTGACCAGAAAGGAAAAATCCATGTTTTGCTAAATTTCCATTCAAATGGTACGATTTAGATTCTCCTTGAAGTGCTCCATTTTGGAAATTCAAATCAAACAGCAAAGTCGTATCTCTACCTGGAATCGTCAAGTAGGTTTGTGTAATTCCATCCGTTGCACCATCTTCATAATTGGAGGTAGTGAACGCTAGTTTTGTGCGTTCGATTGTTGGACCATTTAGGTAACCATCTCTGTAATTCCATTTCGTAATGGTATCTCCCATCCAGTTCATTTCATACAAAGGACCATTTAAAATGCCATTTTTGAAATTGGAAATTTTAGCAAGGTAATGAGTCGGTTTAGCTGGAAGACTATCTTTCAACAAAGGATTCAATGATGCGTAATAATACTCCATCCCATCACGGATTTTTTCTGGATATTCAGTTGCATAAAAATAGGCTGTACCGTCCATTTCGCCATTAACAAACGTAACTTTTGCTGTTACATTTCCAAATTGATCGCGCGTGATCCATTCGCCAGAAGGTTTACCGTTGAGAAATTGTCCTTCAACCTGTTTATCAAATGCTTCTGCTATCTTCTCGCTCAATTTTTTCGATTTTCCACCATCGTAATCATATTCTTCTCTTGACTCATAGAAATAATCTTCTTCCACAGGATTAAAGACGTATCCTAAAAATGGCAAGGCATTATAACAGAAATTCTCACTGACTTCAAAATTGTACAGCGTTGCCAATGTCATGTAGGGTGTCAACGGGCTTATTTTAAGGTTCTTTTTATATGCATTGAGCGCCTTGATCACTTTTTTGCTATGCTTTTCACTCGTTGAATAATTGAATGAGATCGCCTCTGAACTTGTCTTTAGCGCAAAATCACCAGTGTGACTTGTCATATTAAACTTACCGCTGAAGGGTTTGTCATCGTAATACAACGTGTAATCTGTTGTAAGGTTGTACGAACTTCCCCAGTATTTCACTCGGCGATTTAACACAGAATCAGCATCACCTTCTTCCATTATGCGGTAGCGATTTATGGGTTTAACATACTCGCCATTCATCAATGTTCGTGCACTCAATTTTCCAACTTGGTAGGTTTCACTCCCTGCTACATTCTCATATTCTTCCCCAAATTGCATATCAATTTGATAAACCAAGTCCTTGTTGATCGCATAACTTTTTACTTCATACGTGCGTGTAGTAGGATCGAACCTGTTGATGATAGCTGTCGTGGTATCAAATCGCCACAATGATTCTGAAATGGTTTCTGGATTTACCAAAATGTGATTCAATGTATCTTGGTTTTCAAATCTGAAAGATTGATCATATTCAGCAGCTTGATACACTTTGCCCTTGATCAAATGCTTCGTTTTTGAAACAGGTTCATTGAGGTTTTTCTTGAAATTACCAATCGAATCATACAGACGTGTATAAATCATTTTATTATCATAATCAAATGTACGCTCTTCGTATTCATTCGTCTCGGGTAGGTACGTGATAATATTTACTGGGTTTCCATTGTCCCAAAAAATGGTATCTTCTTTCACCAATTGTCCATCCTTAATTTCAAATCTCATTTTAAGTTGTCCATTCTGATGATATTCCTCGTATACTTTATCGAATTGGAATTCATAGCCAACTGAATCGATGAGTTCATTTCTGGTATAATCCTTTTGATTGATGGAATATTTTCGATCATAACGACCGTAAGAAAAATCGAGGTTACCGATTGAAGTTGGTCCATAATCACCATAAATCATTCCTTCTTCATAGTCAGCACCTGGGTATGAATTTGTTTTTTCTTCAGGTAATTCAAGCCCTTCTTCTTCCTTCAATTCATATAACTTATAATAGTTGCAAAATGGTTCAAAATAATTTCCAGCATCTATGTTGTATTCTAAACGACTTATTTGGTATTGATCCAATACTTGATTTCGGACAATAACGCTTTTCGATTTCACCTTTTTCTCAGGAATGAAATAGTGTAATAAGAGAATTGTTTCATCTGTATAAACCGTTCTTATACCTTGACGAATCATCTTTTTCCCGTAAGAATGCCATTCACCTACTGCGTCTCCATTTTTATAACTCCCTGTTTCTTGAATAAAATCTCCGCTTCCTTTCGAATAAGTACCATCCAACAAACCATTCTTGTAATTCACTAAAATGAATGATGTGTCTTTATAGGTTCCATCTTGGTATTTTTCAATGACAACAGGTGCTTTCGGATCATTAGCATCATAGGTATTAAAATAATATTCATGATGAAACCACGGACCTTCTTTCTGACCATTCAAAAAATTTCCAGCTTTAGCCGTGTCACCA
Source organism: Fluviicola sp. (assembly GCA_043721195.1). Classification (GTDB taxonomy): domain Bacteria; phylum Bacteroidota; class Bacteroidia; order Flavobacteriales_D; family Crocinitomicaceae; genus Fluviicola. Next base: position 11,541 of record JAYSRF010000205.1, read on the forward strand.
AGTGTAGTTAACCAATAAGCTGCTCCATTTAATTGATTGTTTTTTAGGGTAAAAACAGCTGCAACAATGTCATTTCGGTAACGCAAAATAGTGTTTTCATCTACGTAAGGAATGTCGCGGTAAAATTGCACATATTCTCCATCTGGCAATGGTTCCAAAGTAGGAACAATGTCTTGTTCAAGTGGTAAATAGGAATTCAACAGAACCCCTGAATACTCTTTTCGCAGGGCGATATATGTTTTTTTAAACCGTTTAAAGTCCTTCGACTTATTCATTTTTGCGGGATACTTGATATCAACTACTTCAGTTGAAACGATAGAGCGATTGAGTGAATCACGGTGAATCACTTCTTCTTTCTTGAGCCCCATTTTGAATTGGCGACCAACTTTTTCTATTTCTTGTTGATAGGGGTATACAAAATAAGTCTTCCCATTCATCGAATGAGTTGGCTGTTGCGCATGCGATACTAGACTGGTGCTTACAACAAATAGGATAAGTGATACATACTGTTTCATACGATTTTCAATGACTAGGGAATGATGTATAGGTAATTGTTTCAATTGTTTGGTAATTCTTTTCTGCTGTGCCATGTCCTTTTTGATGGGTAATTTGTTTTGGTCTATTGAGTCCATCTAACTGAAACACACTTCTATTGCTTGTTACGAAAGATTGATCAATAAAGGTTGAATCAATAAAACCTGTAAAAATACCTGTTTTGGAATAAATGAAATAACGCCGTTGTGTAAAAGGATAATCGCTCCAAGAAATCATTGCAGGATAATTGTGATTCAAATAGGTATAATGTGAAACATTGCGTTCAGTTACAGTATTCCTAACCTGGTATCGTTTTTCTGGTTTTTCTGGAGTTCCACAAATGATCCAGTCATTGCTTCCAGGATGTGCGATTGAATCAATTGAAAGCGGACCCCAAAATTTCTTGTCTGGAAAAAAATGATAGCGTGTATCTGTATATTCATCATCATATTGAAGCACGCGTTTATTGGTCCCAACAGGATGTAGAAATGCATAGGGCTCCACGTGTTGACCTTCCTGATTCATCGCTGGATGAAGCCGTTTTGCATGATCATACAATGGGGATGCTGTGGCAACAATCGCATAATTTTTAGTGGAAATAATCAATCCTTCGGAATAATCATTGCGCTCAATGGCAATTAATCGCCCATTCAAATCAAACGTATACCGAATTTTGGTTTTTTCATTTTGTTCTACATCTTTGGTATCTACATCCAACTGCGTACTTCTAAATACCGTCCAGGTAATTGTTTGCACGTTTTGGGCGCGAATTATTGAATCATTGAACCAAAAGGGAAAATTGAGTTGAGCAGCTATTTCTTCTTGAAAAAATAAGGGATGAATGATTGTTTTTCGCACTGTAATTACAGCTTTTTTAGGTTTCTTTTCTACCGTGCATGCTTGCAGTAAAACAACTAATAAACAAATCCCCCAAACACCTTTTTTCCGCATAATGCTAAAAATAAGTTTTAATTGGTTTGGTTGTATCTGTTTATGAATAAACTATCTAATAACGTCAGTTCGACTATAAATTTGAGTTCAGAATTTAGTTTTATACGTAACGTAAAAGGCGGTTTTATTGAATCCTTGGCTTTGTGCTTTGATTTCAATTTCGTTTGCTGTTGAATGATCAATTAATTGCTGGTAATTCTTCCAACTAGTCCAAAATAGAGGCGTTTACCGTGTTTGGTTTCCATCCACAATTCATTTACTTCACTTTGATAACTGGAAGGAAGTTGACGCACGATCTGTTGCAGGTCTTTGAGTTCCATTTTTGGTGAGTAAGTATTGACAATCAGGGTTCCCTTCGATTGAAGTAGTGAGACCGCTTCCGCAATTAAATCTGGAAGTAAGTCTTCAATTTTCCATTTTTCACCCTTCGCTCCCAAACCCCAAGCTGGTGGATCCATTTGAATGAGATCGTATTTATTTCCACGTTTGAGTTCACGATTCACAAATTTACGTGCATCCTCCAATACCCAACGAATGTCATTTAATCCACTCGATTCCATATTCATTCTGCCCCAATCGAGCATTCCGCGAACCGAATCAACATGGGTAACTTCTGCACCTGTTAGTCGACCAATCAATGATGCAGCACCAGTATAGGCAAACAAATTAAGAAATCGTTGTTCTGCTTGAAGGGTCGTTTGAATAAATTCCCAATTGTAGAATTGTTCAGGAAAGATGCCAATGTGTTTGTTCCTTGTAATTTGAAGATTGAGTCGAATTCCTTGACTAGAAAAAACCCAAGATTGGGGTGCGTCCGATTTTAGTGATTTCCATTTTCCGGTTAAACTTGTCGGTTTCTCTGGTACAAATTCCCAATGAGCCAATTCTTTCCATTCGGCAAATTGCAAAGTAGGTGGAAAATACGCTTGATGTTCAGGTCGAATGGTAATGACAGCTCCCCAACGTTCTAGTTTTCGGCCACCACCAGCATCAATCAATTCATAATTTTCAGGAAAAGGACAATAAACAAGACTCATCCAATTAACGCGCTCGTGGCGTTTTTTTACGACCACCCATCATTTGTGCCATGCGCATTTGGTTTTTTGAAGGAGCATTTTGCAATTGAGATTGCATCATTTTAATTTGATCCTTCATCATTCCAGTATTATCCAATTTTTTTGCTTCGGCTAACAAGGCAAGTGCTTCCGGTTTACGCCCCGTTTGCGCACAAACACCCGCTAAATGCAAACGCGCCATTGCTTGGTCATGTCCACGACGTAAACCCAACTCCATTGCTTTTCGCAACAATTGTTCGCTTTTCGCAAAACCAATATCCTGCGAGTTAAACATCGCTTGCAAGTAAATGACATACGCACGTTGACGTTTTGGCAAAAACTCAGGATTGGTGATTTTATTGATGTATTTTTTTGCTTTATCCTGATTGCCTGAACGCATGTGGTTTAACGAAAATGCGAGGTTTTCATTGTAGATAAACGTTAACCCAACTACTGTTGTAACCAGAATTAATACAATTCCCCAACCCCAATAACCAGTGTAAAAGGAGAAAACAGTCAAGAACAATAATCCTGCAGCGAGGATACTTCGAATGGCAAAAGCGATCATAATTTAGTCAATTGTTGCAATACATTTCAATTCAATAGCAATAGGTGTTGGCAGGGAATTAATCTCTACTGTCGTGCGACAAGGCAAGTTATCCTTAAAGTATTCTGCATAAATTCTGTTATAAGTATGGAAATCGCGTTTCATGTGCACTAGAAATACCGTGACATCTACTAATTGATCCCAACTCGATCCTGATTCTTCTAGAATGATGCGAACATTGTCAAAAACACTGCGACATTGAGCCTCAAAATCAAAAGCAATGAAATTTCCGTTTTTATCCAACTCCAAACCTGGAACAGCTGAATCTGTTGCATCAGATCCTGCAACACGTGGACCAACTCCTGAAAGAAAAAGTAAATTTCCTACACGACGAGCATGCGGGTATAAACCAACTGGTTTTGGTGCTTTTGATGTAGAAATACGAGATGAATCAGACATACCTGAAATTTTGTGTGCAAAGATACAGTATTTCCTTTTGTGAACGAAATAGTGTCCACTAGAATTAATTGATCAAAGCAGATTTTGCAATGATTTCATCAACAATTGCAGGATCAAGTAACGTGGATGTATCTCCCAAACTACTCGTTTCTCCTTCCGCTACTTTGCGCAAAATACGACGCATGATCTTTCCAGATCGAGTTTTAGGTAAGCCTGTAACAAATAGTATCTTTTCAGGAATCGCAATTTTACCAATTTCCAAACTTACCGATTCTTGGATCGATAAGGCAGCTTCGCGTTCATTTTCAGGCAATTTTTCGCCCACAACAAAAGCATAAATCGATTGCCCTTTCACTGGATGCGGATAACCTACAACAGCAGATTCAATCACATGTTCATTCGTATTGATGGCATTCTCAATTTCAGCAGTTCCAAAACGGTGCCCAGAAACATTGATGACATCATCGATCCTACCAATGATTCGGTACATGCCATTTTCATCGCGTTTCGCGCCATCACCGGTAAAATAATAACCAGCATAATGTGAAAAATAAGTCACTCGACAGCGTTCATGATCGCCATAAGTCGTGCGCAAAATAGATGGCCATGGAGCCTTGATGCATAAATAACCTTCTACATTGGCTTCAGCAATTTCTTGTCCTTCCTGATTCAAAAGTACAGGTTGGATTCCAGGAAGTGGATAACCTGCAAATGTTGGTTTCATGGGTGATAGATTTCCTAAGCCTGAAATCATGATCCCACCCGTTTCAGTTTGCCACCAATTATCCACAATGGCGCATCGTCCTTTTCCAACCTTTTGGTGGTACCAATTCCACGCTTCTTCATTAATCGGTTCTCCAACTGTGCCCAATACTTTCAATGAATCAAGCGCAAATGGTTGCACATGTTCATCTCCACAAGCCATGAGTGATCGAATCGCTGTTGGCGCAGTGAGAAATTGGGTTACTTGGTACTTATCAATAATCTCCCAAAAACGACTTGGAGTTGGATAAGTAGGAATTCCTTCAAACATAACTGAAGTGGCACCACTTAATAATGGACCATAAACAATGTAAGAATGCCCAGTTATCCAACCAATGTCAGCTGTACACCAATAAATATCAGTTGGTTCGTATTGGTAAACATTTTGAAATGTATAGGCTGTGTAAACCATGTAACCACCACACGTGTGAACAACACCTTTTGGTTTTCCAGTAGAGCCAGAAGTATACAATATAAATAATGGATCTTCCGCATCCATGGGTTCTGGTTGGCAATGTTTCGCTTGACCATGAACAGCATCGTGCCACCAAGTATCTCTTCCCTCTAACATGTTGCAGTCCCACCCTAAACAATTGTATACAATCACGTTTTTAATAGAATCACAGTGCACAATTGCTTCATCCACAATTTCTTTTAGTGAAATGGATTTCGCACCCCTGTTCAGTCCGTCAGTTGTAATAACCATAGTTGCTTGAGCGTCCTGAATTCGGTCTGCAATTGCATTAGCAGAGAAACCAGCAAAGACAATCGAATGAATTGCTCCTACGCGTGCACAAGCCAATACAGCAATAGCCAATTCGGGAATCATGGGCATGTACAAACAAATGCGATCTCCTTTTTTAATTCCTTTAGATTTTAACGCATTCGAAAACAAACACACTTCAGCATACAATTCTTGGTAGGTATATGATTTTGAAGCTTGGGTAGGATCATTTGGTTCCCAAAGTAGAGCTGTTTTAGAACCATTTTCCGCCAAGTGTCTATCCAGCGCATTTTCAGTGATATTGAGCTTGGCACCTTTGAACCATTCAATTGTTGGGTCATTAAAATTCCATTCTAAAACTGTATCCCATTGTTTTATCCATTGAAAGTTGGATGCAATATCCCCCCAAAAAGCAGCCGGATCAGCAATGCTTTCCTTGTACTTTTGTTGGTAATCTTCAAATGATTGAATGGCAAGTGTTTTCATAGCTTTAGTCTTAGTTTTCGTATTCTTGAGGATAAATTTAGTGATTCAGAATCATTGTTGTCCGATAAAAAATATTAAAAATCGTTGTCCACAATGTAAATACTGGGTTGTAGAGTTTAACCAAAAAGAAGTGCTCATTTTTTCATTTCCTATCCGCCATGGCAAATTGATACTATAAGTTTATTTGATACGAATAATTCATCTCCGACGGCGATTTAACTTAGCTTTTAATTTTCAGCATTTTATAAATAAAATCTAATTCGTGTATTCTAAGGTTTGTATTTCACCAATAGGACAAAGAATCATTCTATTTTATTCGTGAGAAATTAATCTAGCGCATATATTAAAAGGAGCTTTCCTCAAAACATGAATTTTTATCGGACATTAGTGATTCAGAATTTGAAAGTTGCAATCTAAATAAATGAGAACTACATTAAGTTTCCACCAACCCTAGATGTGTTAAAAATGTCTTTCAAGAGAATGAATTGTTAGATTATTGCTTTTTTGAATATTCATATTTATCTTATTATTATTCATTCACAACTCTATTTTGGTAGACTGCATAAATAGTTAATAGGTTTTTTGAATGATTTTAGCTTAGATTAGTAGAGCTTTATCGAAAAGCAATACAATTAATCAATTATTACATGAAGCAACAATTACTTTGTATCGGATTGTTTTCAACCTTGGTTGGATTCAGTCAGCAGAACACAGTAGCTTCTGGTGGCGAAGCGTCAGGATCGGGCGGAACAGTAAGTTACACGATCGGACAAATTGACTACGAGGTGCTCAGCGGTTCGTCCGGCACAATGACCCAAGGGGTTCAACAACCTTTTGAACTTTTTTCAGTTGGTCTAACTGAATTGGATTACAGCATTTCTGCATCGCTGTTTCCAAATCCTGCCGTTTCATCGGTGATCCTTTCTGTTGATGGATGGGATACCTATGCAAACACAGTGTATCAATTAACAGATGAGAACGGAAAAGTAATCCGTTCAGGAGCTGTGAAAGAACAAGAAACTGCAATTAATGTTCAAGACTTAGCGGTAGCCTGCTACTACTTGAATGTTGTGGTTTCAGACAAATTGGTCAAAAGTTTCAAACTGGTTAAAAACAATTAAAAACAATTAAAAACACACTACTAAATTATGAAAAAGAGAATTCTATTAGTAAGTGCCTTGTTATTAGGTGCTTATTCGTTTGCCCAAGCTCCGCAAAAAATGAGCTATCAAGCAGTTGTTCGAGATGCAAGTAACGTTTTAGTTAGCAGTTCAGCAGTTGGAGTACAAATCAGTGTATTACAAGGTTCTGCTTCAGGAACTCCAGTGTATATTGAGACACAAAACGTCAATACCAACACAAATGGTTTAGCAACATTCCAAATTGGTGGTGGTACTGTTGTTTCAGGTTCAATGGCTGGAATTGATTGGTCTGCAGGCCCTTATTTTATTAAAACTGAAACAGATCCAACAGGTGGAACAAACTACACAATAGTTGGTTCGTCTGAATTATTAAGTGTTCCTTATGCATTGTATGCTGCAAACGGTGGTGTTGCGGGTCCAGCGGGTCCACAAGGTCCAGCAGGAACGAATGGTGTTGACGGTGCAAATGGTGCAGATGGTGCAACAGGTCCGCAAGGTCCAGCAGGAACAAATGGTGTTGACGGTGCAAATGGTGCAGATGGCGCTACAGGCCCTCAAGGTCCAGCAGGAACAAATGGTGTTGACGGTGCAGTTGGCGCAACAGGTCCAATGGGTCCACAAGGTCCAGCAGGAACAAATGGAGTTGACGGTGCAGTTGGAGCAACAGGTCCAGCGGGTCCTACAGGTCCTACAGGATTAACAGGTGCTACCGGATTAACAGGCGCAACAGGTCCAGCGGGTCCTACAGGTCCTACAGGATTAACGGGTGCTACTGGAACAACAGGTGCTACTGGAGCAACAGGTCCAGCAGGTCCAGTTGCAGGTTCTGACACACATATTATCTATAATAACGCAGGTGCAGCAGGTGGTTCTGCGAACAATACATGGAACAACGGTACAAGTACACATACTGTTACAGGTACATCAGTAACAACCAATGAGCGTATCACAGCATTAGCTGGTGTTGGTAGCCGTGTTGTGTTAACGGATGCTTCTGGAAATCTTTCTGCAGGAGCTGGTGGAGCAGTAACAGGTTCAGGTACGAATAACTACTTGACTAAATGGACAAATGGTCCAGGTTCTGTTATTGGTAACTCATTGCTTCAAGACAATGGTACAAGTATTTCATTGGGACTTACTACTCCATCTGTTATTTATCAAGCTTATGTTTATCGTCAGCAATTAACAGCGAATGGTGATGGTCAACACTCCCTTTTTGGTTACCGTACACGTGATTCCCAAAATGATGGTACTGGTTATTCTCAAATAGCTGCTAACTCTGCAACTGCAGGTTACAACTTCTGGGGTGATGTGTATACGTTTGGTGTAGCTGGATGGAACTACAATGATTACTCTCGTTGTGGAGGTACATTTGGAGCTGATGTAAATGGTCTTGCTTGGGGATCTCTTGGATACCGTTCTAGTGGTTTATTGAATTATGGTGTTTATGGTTCTGCTGCTTATGCAAGTGGTGCTGGTTTCTTACCTGAATCAGAATTGTCTGGAATTGGTGGTGGTTTCTTCGGAGATTTAGTTGGATCTGTATCAAACGGTCGTGTTGTTGGTCAGTTGAATAGAGGTGAATTGTTTGCTTCTTACAATGCTGGAAATACGTACACAACAGGTAAAAATGTTGAGTTAGTTGGTGCTGAAGGTGCTGCTAAAACTGCTGTTTATGCTGTAACTAGTGTTGATGCAACCATTTACTCTAAAGGAAACGCACAATTGGTAAACGGTGAAGCATATATCACGTTTGATGCTAACTACAAAGCGTTATTAGGTGAAACGCCTGTTGTAACAGTTTCTCCAAATGGAAACTGCAATGGTGTTTACATCGCTTCTGTTGATAAAAACGGTTTCACAATTCGTGAAATGAACAATGGAACAAGTACAGTTGCAATTTCATGGATTGCTGTTGGAAATAGAATCGATAACCGTATGGAAGAAGCAACGAAAATGGTAGCTGATCCAAATTTCGATCGTAATGTTCAACAAGTATTGTTCAATGATGCAAATACTGAAGGAAGTGGTCAAAGTATCTGGTGGGATGGAACAACTATCCGTTTCGGTAACTTGCCTGCAAGCATGGCTGTTGTAAAAAGAACACCTGCTAATAAATAATTAGTCGTTATCTATATTTTAAAAGAGGGTTCTAAGTATATTAGAACCCTCTTTGTTTTTATATGCAACGGTTCCTCCTTTTTATCCTCTTGTTTAGCAAAACGCTCTTTGCACAACAAAGCAATGATTCTAGTATCGTCCGACTTTTTCATGATGTGATTTTTACGCTCGCAAATGACAGTATGAAAGGAAGAGCAACTGGTTCGTTAGAAGAACAAAAATCGTTGCTTTTTATTGATCAGCAATTCAACGAATTAACCAATCTCCAACTACGTAAACAATCCTTTGAAGTTAGCCTCAATGATACAACTGAGTTTACTGCTGTGAATGGTTATTACTTTTTTAATCATCACAGTAAACATACGGTTATTCTGAGCGCTCATTATGATCATATTGGAATGGGAGGCCCGCTTTCCATGAGTAAAAAAAACGATGTTGTGCACAATGGGGCCGATGACAATGCTTCTGGAGTTGCCCTTTTATTAGCTTTGGCGGAAAACATTGCTCAACATAAGTCTTCAAAGGTCAATTACCTCATTGTTTTTTATTCTGGACATGAAATTGGGCTATTTGGTTCAGCAGCTTTTTCTGAATTCGTTCAACAGAAAAAACGAAAATACAAAACCATTTCGGCGGTGATTAATTTTGATATGGTTGGCAGATTGCATCCTGAATTGTTGAAATTAAAATGTTTGCGTTCTCCAACAATGGACAGCGTGCTGCAATTAGTTGATCCCATTCCGTTTGGCTTTAAACTCAATGTAGCCAATGAAGATCAATTAAAACAATTGGACACCAAAACGTTTTACAATGTAGGTATTCCGTGTATCAATTTCTCTACAGGAATCCACAATGACTACCACACCATTTCAGATGATCCCCAATACATCAATATGCTGGGAATGCTTGCCATCTATCATTATCTACAAGAATTAATTCCATTGATTCAATAAAAAAGAAGGTGTCTAAAAAGTAATAACCTGCTGCGTTATTTTCGGAAATCGACGTTGGTCATTTACTTGAGTAAACTCCCAACATCTCATCCTCAATGCCTTGCATTTCATTAATTTTTAATCCACCTCATGGGTTGACCCAATGATGATACTTTTTAGACAACCTCTTCAAAAAATTGAATTTCTTAGTGCGTTACACTAATGCGTTGTTGTGTCATTACTCCATTTGAATGCGCTATGTTTAGCAAATAAACACCTGATTGGAAAGTGCTTACATCAAGTGTTGTTTTTGTTGAACCTATTGAATAGGTAGCAAGTGATTTTCCACTCAAATCTGAAATGGTAAGGTTTGAAATAAAATTGGTAGATGAAACCATTAATAAACCGTTTGTTGGATTTGGATAACAGTTTACAGCAATTGTTAATTCTTCCAAACCTGCTGGATTGTTGTGCACCAAATCATAGCGTTGGTTTTCCAAGACTCCGTGCATTAAATCAACCTGGTGCCTAGTAAATGAATTTTGACAGGTTTCAGCTGAATAATCCATGTAGTTTTCGATCATATCATGTAAATCTCCCAAACCAACAACATCTGCATTACAGGTATTTTTGGAAGTATCACAATCTTGTTGAGAAGCATCATTCGCATCGGGCGTATCATCAATGCCATCGTCTTGTGTACAATCACCATCACCCCAAATGTGGCGCAAACCTAAGTAATGACCAATTTCATGTGTAGCCGTTCTTCCCAACACATCATAATTAGCGATTCCTAAATCGTTCGGATTGTTGCTTCCAATAACTTGGTATTGTAACACCACACCGTCTCCTAAATCGGGAGCTGATCCTACTGGCCAGTTAGGCATGTTGGCTGGAGGTGTAGCGTAACCAAGCAATAACGTTTGACCATTGATGGACATATCACACACCCAGATATTCAAGTAACGTGTTTGATCCCATGCATCAATTCCGCCGTCAGCAGTTGATTTTACCTTTTCAACATCTGTAAAATCTCCAAAGAAAATATTGAAGCTTCCAAAACTTGCTGTGGAAGTACTGGTGCGTGTTATTCCTGAAGTTGGGTTTCCATTTGGATCAATTCCTGCCAATATAAATTGAACTTGCGTTGCTCCAGCAACAGGTTGAAATTCAGATCGCATATTACTGGTATCTGCATTGTAACGACCATAATCTGCATTCAATCCCGCCAATTGATTCAGAATAACAGAATCAGGCAAATTTTCTTCTGGTGTATTGTAAACAATATGAAAAACAACGGGAATCGTATAGACAGAACGCTTTGGGTCATTGTTTTGAGCCCATTGTCTAGCAATCTCAAATTGTTCATTTACGTTGTTTGCGTAGCCTGGAGTTAACTGATCCTGATAACCAATTGCTTCTTTTGAAAGGCATTTTTTAAATGTTTGCGCCGTAATCGTAAAAGATCCACAAACTGCTAAAAGTAGAAGTGTTTTTTTCATAGTCGTAATTCTAGGATGAAAGTACATTAAAGTAGAAAGAGTGAAGTGCCATTTTAGATGATTGGCAATAAACCTGTTCGAATGGTTCAAATTAACACTCAAAAAGACCATTGCAAAACCCTTTACTCTTCGTTACTTCAAAAATCCAACATCCTCACTTACAATCGTAAACTGCGGTGTTAAATTTTAATCGCGCCTCGATTAATGAATTTTGAAACGGTCTTTCAATGTTAAAAAATCCAAAAGAAGTCAATCGACAGCAGGTAAATCACGAACTTTCAACTACCAAAAATAAACCACGATGAACATGTATAAAGTACGGATTTATCCGAATACGAATTCTCCTCGTTTGTTTAGCAATAAGCTCCTGGAATTGCTTACTAAAACACACCCGCTTATTATTACAGTGATGTATTTATTGCTCGGTGGTTGCCTGATTTATTGGTTTAGTTTCCGTAATCCAACTCGTTCAAGTGGATCAATACTACTCGTTCTTGTTATCGCTTATTTCTTTTGGACTTTCGCTGAATACATGATGCACCGTTTTTTGTACCATAAATCTGCCGATGCTTCGTACCATTCGCGTTTCAAATACCTCTTTCACGGTGTCCATCACGAATATCCCAATGACCACAATAGATTGGTTTTACCACCCATTCCTTCCTTGTTGCTCGCTGGAATTTTTCTGGGTTTTTATTACCTTATTATGGGTGATTGGGCTTTTGTTTTTGGTACAGGGTTTTTATGGGGATACCTTTCATACATGAACGTACATTACATTATTCATCGGTTCAATCCTCCAAAACGTTATAATTTCTGGTGGAGGCATCACACCATTCACCATTTTCAACAACATGATCGTGCTTTTGGTGTAACCACTTCTTTGTGGGATCGTATTTTTGGTACAATGCCTGAAAATCAGCGCAAAACTGTTGAAATTGTGCTTCCGAAAGTAGATTAATTTCATGCGTTTAATTGTTAATCCACTTCTTAAGGTTTTCCGTTTCATTTAATCGTTATTTTTGTTGCCTTGATTTATGGAAAAACGGGTCAAAAAAGTTGCAGTTATTGGTGGAGGAAGTTGGGCTACAGCGCTGGTCAAAATTCTCTGTAACAATTTAAATTCGGTGAATTGGTACATGCGGAGTGAAACTGCTGTAAGCCATATTTTAAAATACCGCCACAATCCAACGTACTTGCAATCAGTTGAATTTGATTTGAATAAGATCAATGTAAGTACCGATTTAGAAGAAATTATTCGCCCAGCAGACATCGTTATCATCGCAACACCTTCTGCTTTTTTAGTGAAATTGTTTGAACACATAAAACCAGAATTGTTTCAAGGAAAAACGGTTTTTTCAGCAGTTAAAGGAATTGTGCCTGAGTACAATGCTATTCCAGCTCGATTCATTCACAAAACATTTGGAACACCCTATAGTGCAATTGGAATTATTAGCGGTCCTTGCCATGCTGAAGAAGTAGCGTTGGAACGCTTATCTTATCTGACCATTGCTTGTCAAAGTGAATTACATGCAAACGAAATGGCGAATCTATTGGCATGCCGTTACATAAAGACGACCATTTCTGATGATTTGTTTGGAACAGAACTTTCGGCTGTATTGAAAAATGTGTACGCTTTGGCTTCTGGAATTTGTGCAGGACTTGGATACGGAGATAATTTTCAATCCGTATTAATTGCAAATGCCATCCAAGAAATCGAAAACTTTATTGATGAGGTAAGCCCTATTCACCGCGATGTAAAGTCAAGTGCCTATTTGGGTGACTTACTCGTTACGGCTTATTCGAAATTTTCCCGCAATCGTACATTTGGTTATATGATTGGCAAAGGATATTCCGTTAAAACTGCTCAATTGGAAATGGACATGATCGCTGAAGGTTATTACGCAACTAAATCATTGAATGAGATCAATAAGAAGTTTCAAGTGGAAATGCCCATTTTAGAAGCGGTTTACAATATTTTGTACGAAAAAATCTCTCCTGTCATCGAAATGAAAATCTTGAGCGATCGCTTAAGTTAATTCAATAATAACCTCAGTTCGATTATAAATTTTGTTCAGAACGCCCATAAATTCTAGAGTTTGAGTAAAAAGAATGAAGGAATAGCGGGCTATTTCAAGGACTTTTTAGGATAAAATCTGGTATTTATGGGTGAAATCCTTTTATCTATCCAATTCAATCTTTGAAATAA
>JAYSRF010000206.1:0-24933 GCA_043721195.1 Fluviicola sp.
AAAAGGCAAAGGCGCCGGGAGGCGCCTTTTTTAAATCATAATCTTCATTGAAAAATCAGTAAAGATTACTTTTCAACCTAACCTAACCACTATTCACTGACAGACTGTTAGTAATAACCGTGCCAAAAACAGTGAAATAAATTATAGATTTGATAATCAATCAATTACATTTTCTTAACATTGGATATTATTCTCATTTTGAGACATTTTTCTCATTTATGGACTGCCAAAACAGGTGAAACCCTGCCAATCCTGCACATTTGTCAGTGTCCAATCATTTGTAAAGGGTCTACCCAAGCGTCGTATTCCTGCGAAGTTACATAACCTAATGTAATTGCAGCTTCTTTGAGCGTTACACCATGCTTATGCGCAAATTTGGCAATTTCAGCCGATTTATAATAGCCAATTTTCGGATTGAGTGCCGTAACTAACATCAGTGAATTTTCTAAATGTCGTTGAATAACAGGTTCATTCGCTTCAATTCCAACAACACACCTTTCTGTAAACGAAACACAGGCATCTCCCAATAATCGGGCAGATTGCAACACATTAACTGCAATGACTGGTTTAAATACATTCAATTCAAAATGACCATTTGAACCTGCAATTGAAACCGTAACATCATTTCCCATTACTTGCGCGCACACCATTGTCAGCGCTTCTGGCTGGGTAGGATTTACTTTCCCAGGCATTATAGACGATCCTGGTTCATTATCAGGAATGATTAATTCGCCAATTCCACAACGAGGTCCAGATGACAACATACGAATATCATTTCCAATCTTCATCAATGAAACAGCTGTTCGTTTTAAAGCACCCGACAATTCTACCATCGCATCGTGTGACGCAAGCGCTTCAAACTTATTGGGTGCAGTTACAAATGGTAGTTCGGTTAAATCGGCAATCTTTTGAGCAACCAACACATCATATCCAACTGGCGCATTCAAACCTGTTCCAACAGCTGTTCCACCCAACGCCAATTCACTCACCGATTCCAATGCGTGATGAATAGTTCTGATTGAACGATCAACTTGCGCTACATAACCGCTAAATTCTTGTCCTAAGGTTAATGGAGTTGCATCCATAAAATGCGTGCGTCCCGTTTTCACAATCGTTTTGAATGCCTCAACTTTTACCTGTAAAGCCCTTCGTAATTGCTCAAGTCCGGGAATAGTTGTTTCCATAACCAACTTATAAGCAGCAATGTGCATAGCCGTTGGGAAAGTGTCATTCGATGATTGCGATTTGTTGACATCGTCATTAGGATTGAGTACTTTTTCTAAATCTGTCAGTGATCCACCACTCAGAACATGCGCGCGATTCGCAATGACTTCATTACAATTCATGTTGGATTGCGTTCCAGAACCAGTTTGCCATATAACCAATGGAAATTCAGCATCGTGTTTTCCTGTCAAAATCTCATCGCAAACCCGCGCTATCAACTCGCACTTCTCATTCGAAAGCACATTTAACTCACAATTTGCCTGAGCAGCTGCTTTTTTCAAATAAGCAAAAGCGTGAATTATTTCAAGTGGCATGGAACCTTCTTGCCCGATTTTGAAGTTGTTACGTGAACGTTCAGTCTGCGCACCCCAATAACGATGGGCAGGCACTTGCACTTCACCCATGGTATCTTTTTCAATTCTGAATTCCATTTATATGGTTGTTTTAATTTTATTGCTACTTTTACCCTCGAAAGTTGAACGTAAAATAACAACAAGATGAGCATTTTTGGCATTGTATTGTTTCTTTTAATTGGTGGAATGGCATTTTGGATGCTATTATTTTTGTTGGGATTCATTGTTCCATTCTGGATTTCCCTTGGAATTGCTCAACAAATGAGACCAAAAAAAGTATTTGAAAAAGATAGCGACGAAGCGTAAGCACGTCCTTAGAATACATAGAAATTAAAACGTCTTGCTCGCTTCGGTGGATAAGGCGTTTTTTGTTGGCTAAACGTGTTGTAATGATCACTGATTTGCGTTTTTAGTTAAACTTAAAAGAGTTCAGTAATCCCGCATTCCGATAGCTATCAGAATACGGAACGTATAACATTAATAATCAAGTTTTTAAGCCGGCTTGTTTATTGATGAATCCTATCGAAGTCACCTGATCATTATGTCGAACGGTTTCCTAATTCCACCACTAGCACCTACCTTTGAACAGCAATTACCTGCTTATTATGAAACAACTACTCATTTTCGGAATCTGTCTTATTGGTTTTTTTGGAGAACTAGCTGCACAACTACATTGCGGTACGGATGAAATGCACCAACAACTTTTTCAACAACACCCTGAATACAACGCTGAAATCCAATTGGCATCGGAGCAATTAAAAGCATTTACCGAACAATTTATTCAATCTCCTCCAAAATCAGGAGCGACCTATATTATTCCAGTAGTATTTCACATCATTCACAATTATGGAGTAGAAAACATCAGTGATGCTCAAATTCATGATGCCATCAAACAAGTGAACCTGCAATACCGAAAACTCAATGCAGATACTTCTGAGATTGTGTCGGCTTTTCAATCAATAGCGGCAGATGCCCAAATTGAAATTCGATTAGCACAACTCGATCCTGATGGAAATTGTACAAGTGGCATTACCAGAACACCTTCGTTATTAACGTATACAGGAGATCATTCTGTAAAAAGTCTTGTTCATTGGCCACCTGATAAATACTTGAACATTTACGTGTGTATTGATGCTGCAGGATTGGCTGGTCACTCACTTTTACCTGCCGATGCGGAAGTAGTCCCAAATTGGGACGGCATTGTGATGCAACACAGTTATGTAGGAACGATTGGCACTTCTGAATTTTTTAGACGAACCGTTTTATCGCATGAAATAGGACATTACTTAAATCTGCAACATATTTGGGGCGGCAATAATGTTCCCGGTTACCCCTATTTACCTGTTGGTGATGCAGGAAATTGTGCGTACGATGATGATGTGCTTGACACACCAAATACGATTGGTTGGTCAACGTGCAACTTAAATGCACAATCATGCAGTAGTTTGGATAATGTACAGAATTACATGGATTATGCCTACTGCGCTCGCATGTTTACCGAAGGTCAAAAATTGCGTATGCATGCGGCACTCAATTCACCCATTGCCAATCGCGACAACCTATGGTCACCTGCGAATCTAGCCGCTACAGGAACGAATGATCTAACCAATTATTTGTGCGCTGTAAAATTCGAAGCTGCAAAACAAGTAATTTGTGCTGGAGACACCGTAGATTTTACCGACCTTTCTTACCATGGTGTAACCAATCGCTTGTGGAATTTTGAAGGAGGAACAGCTCTTGACCTCACAGCTGAAATCACCACCGTTTCCTATCCAACTGAAGGAACGTATGATGTGACACTGGAGGTCAGTAATGGAATTGACACATTGGAATTAACCTTAACTGACTACATTACTGTTCTTCCTGCAACGGGAAGTTTAGCTGGATTAAACGAAGATTGCGAGTCAGAACCCACTTTCCAAAGTAAATGGATTGTCAATGATTTCGGTCAACCATTCAATTGGGAATTTGCACCAGTTGGATTTGCAAGTAATCAGTCACTATTCATCAATAACTACGAGGCTGGAGAAAGTAAGACCTATGATTTTTATTCCAAACCAATTGATGCAAGTGGACTCACAACGTACGCAGTAGCATTTGATTGGGCTTTTGCTCAGCGTGACAGTGTTTCAACACCCGATGTCTTCCGCGTATTGATTTCAAATAATTGTGGAGAAACATGGGTAACCAAAAAATCATACAATGGTATATCGACACTAAAAAGCGTTACGAGTCCAGTCTATAGTCCTTTCATTCCACTAGATGAAACCGAATGGAACAGCGATACTGTAATTATCAATGGTGCATCCAATTTAACGGATCACTTACTCGTGAAGTTTTATTTCATCGGAAAAGGTGGGAATAATTTCTACTTAGACAATATTCGGATTGGTCATCCAGCGGCATTGGGATTGGGAATCGATCCAGAAACAGGAATACACGTATTCCCTAATCCTTCCAACAATGAATTAAACGTTCAGTGGAATCAAGGTATTGATGCCCAAGAAATTTGCCTAATAAACACTTCTGGACAAGTGGTGAAATCGATCCGAATTCATGCTTCAGAAACAGCACATACCATTGATTTAACCGACGTTTCATCAGGTTATTACATCGTTGTGGTGAAGAGTGAATTGGGTGAAAAGCGCATTCCACAAACAGTAGTGAAATAGAGAAGTGGAAAAAAAGTAAATTTTTGACTTATCAACATTCATTGTTGAAAAAGTTTGCTATCTTTGCCCTCCAATTATAATAATAAATAATCTGTTATGTACGCAATCGTAGAGATAGCAGGGCAGCAATTTAAAGTGCAAAAAGACCAAAAAATCTTTGTACACCGTTTGAGCGCCGAAACTGGATCAACTGTAGAGTTTGATCGTGTTTTGTTGATTGAAGATGGTGGGAAAGTGAATGTTGGCGCCCCAGCTATAGCAGGAGCTTCGGTTTCCGCTCAAGTAAATGATCATGTTAAAGGTGATACTATTATCATTTTCCGTAAGAAAAGACGTAAAGGTTACAAAAAACGTAACGGTCACCGTCAATCTTTTACACAGATCACAATTACAGGTATTAAAGGGTAAACATTTCGCCTCGGCGGATTAAAAAAATAAGAACATGGCACATAAAAAAGGGGTCGGTAGTTCCAAAAACGGTCGTGAATCAGAAAGCAAGCGTCTTGGAGTGAAAATTTTCGGTGGACAAGCTGCTATTGCTGGGAATATCATTATTCGTCAGCGTGGAACGCATCACCACCCAGGAAACAACGTAGGAATTGGTAAAGATCATACTATCTATGCATTAACAGATGGTTTGGTAGAATTCCGTAAAAAGAAAAATAATCGTTCGTTTGTATCGGTAGTTCCATTTGCGACTGCTGAAGCTTAATCGAATTGAATAATTTTGAAGAGGCGAACAGCATTAGTTGTTTGCCTTTTTTTATTTTTACCCACTTCCATTCGAATACGAAAAACAGGAACGAAACCTTATTGACTCATTCGAACACATAAAGTTGAACAATCATGCTAGAAATGACACGCATCCGTGCAGAACGGAACGAAATAATTGAAGGACTAAAAAAACGCAACATCGATGTTACCGAAACGATCGATAGCATTTTGGAAAAAGATCAGCTGTGGAGATCTGCTCGCACAAACATGGAAAACATTACAGCTGAGTTAAACAAAATTGCGAAAGAAATTGGCGTTTTATTTCAACAAGGTAAAACAGCTGATGCACAAGCTGCAAAAACCAAAACGAAACAACTCAAAGAACAAGAGTCGGCACTAAAAACACAAGTGGATGTCTTGGATAACCAAATCACTGAGTTGTTATACCAAATTCCGAATGTGCCTAACGCATTGGTGAAAGCAGGAAAAAACGAAGAGGATAACGAAACCGTTGAAGAAGTTGGTTCTGTTGCTATTTTACACGAAGGTGCAACTCCACATTGGGAATTGACAAAAAAATACAACCTCATCGATTTTGAATTGGGTGTAAAAGTAACAGGTGCTGGATTTCCCATTTACCGCGGAAAAGGTGCTAAGTTGCAACGTTCTTTGATTCAATTTTTCCTAGATGAAGCTGAAAAAGCGGGTTACGAAGAATTCATTGTTCCTCACGTTGTCAACGAAGCAAGTGCTTATGGAACAGGACAATTACCAGATAAAGAAGGTCAAATGTACTACGTCCCAGAAGATGATTTGTACTTGATTCCAACGGCGGAGGTTCCCTTGACCAATATTTACCGCGATGTGATTCTTCCTGACGAAAATTTCTCCATCAAATTAACCGGTTATACACCTTGTTTCCGTCGTGAAGCTGGTAGTTATGGGGCGCATGTACGTGGACTCAACCGTTTGCACCAATTTGATAAAGTGGAAATCGTTCGTATAGAACACCCAACTAATGCTGAAAAAGCATTGGAAGAAATGATCAATCACGTGAAAGGTCTATTGGAGAAACTAGGATTACATTACCGCGTTTTGCGTTTATGTGGTGGTGACACAGGTTTTGCTTCTGCCATGACGTATGACTTCGAAGTATACTCCGCAGCGCAAGAGAAATGGCTAGAAGTGAGTTCTTGCTCTCGATTCGATACGTTCCAATCTAACCGTTTGAAATTGCGTTATAAAGCAGCGGATAAGAAAAGTTATTTGGCGCATACCTTAAACGGAAGTGCTTTGGCTTTACCGCGCATTATGGCTGCATTGATGGAAAATCACCAAACACCAGAAGGCATTAAAATTCCTGAAGTATTGCAGAAATATACTGGATTCGATTTGATTAGTTAATGGAGTTATCCTACCTTATTATTAGGTTATAAGGAAATTGCTGGGTTTAGCGGAATATTTATTGTTCCTGTCTAAATCCAGCATTGCTATTTATAACAACCCAAGCATCAACAATTATTTAGGGTCTGCTGAAAAAGTCAGAAATGAAGTAGCTATAAGGCGCAGTTAAAAAGATGTATATGAATACTTCGATTTGACTGTAACGCAATAGATGCTTTATTTCTGGCTAGCAAAAAAATAACTTGTCTGGAATTACAAGATGCAAGATTATTTTATCATTTCAGTTAAAAGCCATGCACTTGAATGAAGATTATCGAACTCAATTGTCTTATATTCAGTTGTTTTGTGTTTTTCAGCAGACCCTAAGTAGACCGACGTATTTATCCTACTCTCAAAAGATGCTATCTACACGATGCTTTCACTAGAGTATATCGTTCTAATTTTTACAGAATAAATTACCAAATAGAAGTAATTCAATCCTAGCTGCACCATAACTCAGCACATTTTTTTCTCGACTACACTTCGTTTCACTTGAAATCAACCCATTTGTTAAAAATTTAATCAATCAAACGTGCCATTTATTCATTGATGGCCCCAATTTGAAAAAATTAATCATTAAAAATTATATGTGTGCATAGGACTTTTTGGTGGTTAAATGGTAAAATATTGCTGATGAATTGCTGGATTTTTTAGTTGAATAGAATTTCGTTTGTCGTTCAATGGCCAACTGTTGTATGTAATTCGTTTCGTCAATTTTTGTAACTTATACATATCAATACTACGAAACATGAAAACTACAAACTACTCTTGGAAAACCCTTTTGGTTGTTAGTTGGATTACCTCCCTTTCTTTTAATGTTAACGGACAGTGTGATCCTACAACTCCAACTTTTAATGTAGATTTATCTGCAAGTCCCTTTATGTCTTGGACAAGTCCCTTGACAAATAGGTTAGATAACTGTTGTGGAACAAGCGCTCCCGACAGATGCATCGAATTTGTCATTACCTTACACCCAGGTGCTGCATCCGTTGTGTTTACTATTGCATCTGGATCTGTACCACCAGGTGCCTTGTTTTACCAAATAGATTGTGGTCCTGTTACTCCTGTTGGTTCTCCAATTTGCTTAACAGGCGTAGGTCCATTCCACTTAACATTTTGCAAACCGGGAAATAATACGAATACCTTTACCATACAGACCATTCCAAATCCTAGTTTTGGACCAAATTTGACATTAAGTGATGGCTGTTCAGGTGAATTGTCTGCCTATTTCTATGATGAATCATCTATTACTTGGAATAGCGTACAACCAGGTGCGCCTGGTGCTTATAATGGATTATTGAGCTGTACCTCTGGTTGCGATACAACAACGGTCTCAGGATCTCCAACTGCTCCAGCATTGGTCGGTTATCAAGTGTGCGGTCTTGCAGCAAATGGTTGTATACTTGGGCCTGTTTGTGACACGCTATTTGTCACAAATATCACTCCAATACAATTATCAATCAATTCTCCAGATACAGTATTGTGTTTTAATGAACCTACAACAACACTTACGGCAACTATTTTAGGTGGAGCTGCTCCTTATACATTTAATTGGAGTTCTGGACAAACTACGCAAACAATAACAGTTGGCCCAGGAACCTATACTGTGACAGTAAATGACTCGTTGAATTGTCAGCTGTATCAGGATCAGATAACTGTTGTTCAACTTCCAGCGCCAATTGTCAACGCTGGATTGGACATCAATGTGTGTTCCAATACCGTGGTATCAGTTGCATTGGGCGGATCGTCTGCCAATACAAGTGCCGTTATCTGGAATGGTGGTTTGGGTGCCTTTGCCCCTAATAACACAACTGCTGCTACAACTTATTTTCCAACAGCTACTGAGATTGCTTCAGGATCATTGACTTTGACACTCCAATCGGATGATATTTCAGGGTGTCCTGATGTAACGAATGCAATGACGATCTTATTTCATTCTGTAGCACAATCGGTTACGGTGACACCTACTAATATCTCTTGTTTTGGATTAACAGATGGAAGTGTGAGTGTTGCAGTCGTTGGTATTGAAGGACCTTATACTTATTCATACGATAGTGGTGCTTATTCTGGTAGTACTACTCAAAATAATTTAGGTGCTGGAAATCACACAGTAAGTATCCTCAGCGCTATTGGTTGTGATACACTGATTTCCTTTACCATTGTGGAACCAGCATTGCTCACTGTTGTAGAGTCAGCTCACACGGATGTAGCTTGTTTTGGTGGAAATAATGGCAGTAGTACAGGCTTTGTTTCTGGTGGAACAATGGGCTATACGTATTCATGGAATACACTTCCTGTTCAAACAACAGCAACAGCAACGACGTTGACAAGTGGTAATTATATGCTTGCAGTAACGGATGCGAACGGTTGTGCAACGAATATGAATGTGGCAATTACAGAACCACCACTTCCAACGGTTAACGCTGGATTGGACTTCAATATGTGTTCCAACTCGGTAGTGTCGGTTGCATTGGGCGGATCGTCTGCCAATACAAGTGCGGTTATCTGGAATGGTGGTTTGGGTGCTTTTGCTCCAAATAATACAACTGCTGCGACAAGCTATTTTCCAACAGCGGCTGAGATTGCTTCGGGATCATTGACTTTGACACTCCAATCGGATGATGTATCTGGGTGTCCTGATGTAACAGATGCAATGACGATCTTCTTTCATTCTGTAGCACAATTGGTTACGGTAACGCCTACGAATATCTCTTGTTTTGGATTAACGGATGGAAGTGTTATTGTTGCAGTCGTTGGTGCGGAAGGACCGTACACTTATTCATACGATGGTGGTGCGAATTCAGGTAGCACAACACAAAACAATTTAAGCGCTGGAAACCACACAGTAAGTATACTCAGTGCAATGGGATGTGATACACTGATCTCTTTTACCATTGTAGAACCAACATTACTCACTGTCGTAGAGTCGGCTCACACAGATGTAGCTTGTTTTGGAGAAAACAATGGCAGCAGTACAGGATTTGTTTCTGGTGGAACGTTGGCATACACCTATTCATGGAATACACTTCCTGTTCAAACTACAGCAACAGCAACCACTTTGGTTAGTGGCAATTATGTGCTTTCAGTAACTGATGCGAATGGTTGTGCAACCACTATGAATGTTTCAATTACAGAACCACCGCTACTGCAATTATCCTTTAATATTGTACCTCCAAGTTGCAATGGATTTGCAAATGGAGATGTTTCGAGTACTGTTGTTGGTGGTGTGGCTCCTTATACTTATTTATGGAGTACGACTGAAATTGGAACAGCTATTTATAATATTCCCGCAGGGCAGTATTCCCTTACCATTACTGATAGCAGAGTGTGTGTAGTATCATCAACGGCAGTTGTCACTGAACCAAATCCATTGACTGTGACTGTTTCAGCTGATACGACAATTTGTCCAGGAACTCCACTAACGTTGAATGCACTCGCTCAAGGTGGTTCTGGAACGTATCAATACACTTGGATTCCTGGAGGAAATGGTAATTCAATTGTGGTTAATCCGATGAGTAATCAGGCATACAATTGTACTGTAACCGATAATAATGGTTGTGTTATCTCTGACATCGTTCAAGTTAATACATTCTCATTGAATCCAGCTGATTTATCCATCACTGCAGGAACAACAACATTATGTTTAGACGATTCGACACAGTTGGTGGCAACGTATGTTGGCAATGATCCATCAGTTGTGTTGGTGTGGTCGCACTGTCCTACTTGTGCTGCTAGTACAATGGTGAGACCTTTAGTCACAACCATTTATACGGTTACAGCAACCAATCAATGTGGGCAACAGTTAACAGCCAATCAGTTGATAACAGTAACAAACCCACCAATGGTATCGTTGAATCCTTCCATGGGGGAAATCTGCGTGAATGAATCGGTTTCCTTTTCCAGCCAAGGTGATACTGGGGCTGGCTGGGGCTATGAGTGGACATTTGGAGACGGAGAATCTTCTGATATTCCTCTACCAACGCATGTTTATACAGAAGAGGGGCATTATGCAGTTACACTTACTGTACTTACAACAGGTGGATGTCTGTTAGATTCAGTGATGTTTAGTACCGTTATTGTACATCCACGAGCGTTGGCTATTTTTTCGTCTAGTTCATTATCGGAAACAACAATGGATCCTACATTTCATTTTACAAATAATTCACAAAACGCAAGTATCTATTCTTGGGATTTTGGAGACGGAAGCAATTCATTCATCACTTCCCCTTCGCATACGTATGAAACGTATGGATTCTATACGATTGTTTTAAACGCTAACAATGAATTTAACTGTCCTGGATCAACGGAACTTACCGTGGAGGTAACACCTTCGTTTGATTTGTATGTGCCCAATGCGTTCACACCAAATGGTGATAAGTCGAATAACATTTTCCAAGTTCAAGGTTATGGAATTGCAGAGGAAGGGTTTGGTCTTCAAATCTTCAATCGTTGGGGAGAGTTAATTTATTCGAGTGGTGACATGTCAGAAGGATGGGATGGATCGAATAAAAAAGGGGAAGATGTTGCTCAAGATGGGGTTTATACTTGGGTGGTTCAATTCAAAGATTTGAGAAATGGCACACATGTTGCCAATGGCCATGTTAGCCTACTAAAATAGTTGTTTAGTGTCGTAAGAGCAAGACCAAAACGTGTGAGATAGTATTTAACTTACATTTTTTGGTCTTTGTGTTCTGAACACCTGTTTTAACATGATTTATCTTTAGATAAAGATCTTTAATTACATAAGTGTGAACATTGTAAGTCTCAAAAAAATTTCTTTAGTAATTCAATAAACTTATACCTTCTAGTATTGGCGTAGTTGTAAGATTCTTTTTCCTTTTCTGAATTTTCGGATGAATTTCCACCTCTTATAACAGGTAAATAATACTTCATTTTCTTGTCATGCTTTCTAATCAGCCACTTGTTTACTAAAATTTGAGGACAGCATATAAAAGTAGAATGTTACTAAATATTACCCAAGAGGGACAGCTTAAAAAATTATAAAGTGAATTCATGGTTTATACTTTTTTACAATCTTAAATTCAAGTTACAAAAGTATCATTTAATTTAAGGTGAAAAATAACTTTATTTACCGAATGCCTTTATAGATTAATTGATCTTTATAGTACAAGTTGCTCCTTCGCTTGAGATTAAACAGCGATCTAATTCCATCTTTATACAACGTAAAAAAAGCGTTTTTCGATTCATAAAGGGAATCACGGTTTTCTGCTATTACAACTAGAAAATCCCGGGAAAACACATCAATTGGGATTTTCCATTTCCAACCAAACATTGATCTAAAGACAAGTTTTTTTTCATGTAATTCTATCATGATTTTTGGTCTTACTAAACGAATAAAATTTGCCAGCAAGACATAAGTTAGGATCGTGAACATTAACCATTGTCCGTATAGTAATCTAGTTTGAAAACCCTCTAAAAAACCATCTATTGAACCTACCATTGGAATAGTATTTATGAAAACTGCAATTGGATTAACATCATTTTTAAACTCCAGTTGAATCATACTTTATCAATAATAGCTTATTATTTAGTGTTTGACCAATTACAGGAAATAACCGTAATACAAAAGACAAGGCAAATTGAAATGAGTACGATTTTATATATTTTCATTCTTCAATGAATCTTTCTCAACCAACTTAAATGATCTGTCGCTATCTTTTAAATCATCTAATCTCTTCTCTGCTCTATCAATTAGAATAGAATCTTCTAAAATCAATTTATTGTTTTCATCAATTAATTCATTCGCCTCATCTATTTTTCTTGTTACTTCATTAGCTTGGTTCGTACAACTCATTAATAAAATCACATTAGCTCCAATAAGCCCAATAATTGAATCATATCTCATAATCATCTTTGAAGGTTCCTTATTCGCAAATATACATTCCTCACTCAAACCTCAACTGCGCTTTCAACAATTTCGCTTTAAACATACACTAAATCCCGTTTTATTGTTTTTCAGCAAACCCTATTTACACTTTTTAAAATGAATTGTATCAGGAGCATACCCATTTATTTTCCTAAAAACAATGTAGTCTAAAGTGTTTCTGACCTTAACCAATGAATCATCCACTTCGACTTGCATCCATAAACCAAAAGTATATGGTTGAAGGATTCGTTGCTTATTACTCAACACTATGTACTTGCATTTAGGATTATTGGGCACTGGAGAGATTGCTACAATCTTACCGTGAAAAGCAGATTTCATTTCTTCAAGACACGATTTTCGTGTTTCTTCAGGACCAGTAACGTACATCTTGAAAACAAAATATCCTCCATAAATAACTACCATGAAAGAACTAAGCCAATAAAAATAATTATACAGTTTATCAATCATTCTAAACTCGATCACTCAAACCTCAACTGCGCTTCCAACAATTTCGCTAAACCGATGTACTGAAACAAATCACTTGGGTGGCCAATATAGTCTGCGTATTTAGCTTGATAAGCTTTATTCCCTTTTTGAGATTCAGGAATCACGAAGTTTGGTGCGCGTTTGCTTCCTGTTCGAATAATCACCAAGTCTTTCGCGGGAATGGAAATGATGTATTGACCACGAATCCCACGACAATAATACACTGGATCGGAATAACCCAAGAATGTCCAAATGTGTAGACCGTAGCGCGTATTGGGAACATGTTCTTCGGTTTTTAATGCTGGATTGGCTATCATTTCTTTGTAATACCAAGCTGGAATCAGCTGTTTATCTTTCCATTTTCCGCCATTGGCAATCAATCGACCAATCCGACCAAAATCACGAGACGTGCTGTACAAACAACAAAACGATTTTTCATCACCACCTTCCCTATCCAAACTCCAGAACGCTTCCGACTCTGCTCCCATCGGTTGCCACAATTTTTCATTGGCGTAGGCAGTCAGGTCTTTTCCTGTTGCTTTTTCGACAATATAACCTAAGATTTGCGAATTTCCACTTTGATAGAAAAATTCCTTTCCCGGTTTGCGCTCTACTTGTTGGCGCATCACCAATCCTCTCAAATCAGTTCCATAATACGATTCTGCATTTTCGGAAAGTGGGTCTTTGGAACTTTCACCCCAATCTAACCCAGAAGCCATCATGAGCAAATGACGAATCGTGATTTTTTCTTTGCCTTTTCCGGAAAATTCAGGAAGATATTTAGCAACAGGATCATCCAAACTGCGAATCTTTCCTTCTTCAATGGCAATTCCAACCAAGATACTTACAACTGTTTTAGCCGCAGAAAAGGAATTGGAAACCGTCGATTTGGTATGATCGCCCCAATATTCTTCATAGATCAAACTATCTCCTTTAAAAACAAGAAACGATTTTGTTTGCAACGATTCCAAGTATTCACGGTATTCCTGAGGTAATTTTAGCGTGGAGCGTTTCGGATGAATTACCCACGGTTGCCGTTCTGTGGATGCGGGCAAATGAGATGAATAGAATTTATCCATATCGTAAATCGTAGGCGATGTTTCACCAGATAAGTACGTGGAATAAACGCCTTTATACAGGTAAAAACGACCACTGAGTAGAATAAACAAATTCAGTGAAACAATAATCACTACTAGAAACCACAGAAATCCGCGGATCAATTTTCCAAGACGACTGCGCCCTTTTTTCTTACTCATGTGTATAGGAATAGCCGAACTGAGCTGCCATTTTTTCCTTCAAAAGTGCTTTTACTTCTTCCATATCAACGGGTCTTCCCAATTCGTGTTGCATGGAAGTTACAGCTTTATCATCAATTCCGCAAGGGACAATGTGAGAAAAATACGATAAATCTGAATTGACATTAAAACCAATACCGTGCATGGTAACCCAGCGGGAACATTTGACGCCCATCGCACAGATTTTTCGTGCTGAAGGCAAATCTGCATCTATCCAAACGCCTGTAAAACCATCAAAACGACCGCCAATAATACCGTATTCTGCCAATGTTTGAATGACCGCTTCTTCCAGATAACGCATGTATTTGTTAATGTCTGTAAAGAAATGATCTAAATCAAAAATCGGATAACCAACCAATTGTCCTGGTCCGTGATAGGTAATGTCTCCTCCCCGATTGATTTTGTAAAACCGCGCGTGGTGTTCCTCTAAACCCGATTCATCCAACAACAAATTGTCTTGACTACCGCTTTTTCCCAAGGTGTAGACATGTGGATGTTCACAAAAGAGCAAATGGTTTTTCGTTTCTTCCGTTGTCGTTCCATTTCGTTGTTCGATTTTAAGCGCAATGGCTTTCGCAAACAGACTTTCCTGGAAATCCCACCCTTCCTTGTAATCGATTAATCCTAAATCGGTAAAGATTACTTTTTTCATTAAAATTCGAGGTAAACGAATGGTTTAAAGAACGATGCCGCTTGATACAATAACAGAATCCCGATTGAAACACCAACTAATTGAACACCTATTGGCATTCGTGTAAACAGGTTTACAATTCCATCTTTCCAGCGTTGCGGCATCCAATGGGTGAAGAATCCGATAAACATCACAATGAAAACAGGGCCGTAATTCCAGATCACATTCCACAACATTTGGAAGGAGAAATTGAAGTGAAGCCAAATATGGTTGAGCATCTTCAACGGTTCATCGTCTTCTGGCAAACGGAACCAAATTCGGGTAAACGTGATGAAATTAAAGGTGATAAAGATCTTCCAGAAATGGACAATCCACCAGCTACTATTCTCATAAGGAGAAATTCTTTTCCAATAATTGTAAACCACCAAAGCAGCTCCATTCATCATTCCCCAAATCATGAAGTTTTGAGTTGAACCATGCCAGAGTCCACCAACGATCATGGTGATCAAGAGATTGAGATCGCGGTGCATGT
The DNA here is from genome assembly GCA_043721195.1 of Fluviicola sp. Classification (GTDB taxonomy): domain Bacteria; phylum Bacteroidota; class Bacteroidia; order Flavobacteriales_D; family Crocinitomicaceae; genus Fluviicola. The sequence goes on from JAYSRF010000206.1 coordinate 15,238, forward strand.
ATTTTTTGAAATTCGGACTAATCAAAACCCCAATAATGTAGAGCGTCATGAGCCCGAGATAAACGAAAATGAGTTCGTACCAGCCTGTAATAAAGGTGAGAAACATGAATATGACCAGCGTCATGACATACGTTCCTATACTTCCTTTTTGATTTCCTCCGAGTGGAATATACAGGTAACTCCGCAACCACGATCCGAGTGAAATATGCCATCTTCGCCAGAAATCGGCCACTGAATTGGCTTTGTAAGGTGAATTAAAATTGGGAAGTAATTCAAATCCCATCAGTCGTGAAAGTCCAATTGCGATGTCGGTATAACCAGAGAAATCACCATAAATCTGCAAGGAATAGCCCCACATTGCGAGAATACTGACAAAACCGGGATAACTTTCAGGAGAATCAACTACACGATCAATAAACTGTAAAGCGATGAGATCGGCTAGAATCATTTTCTTCGCGAGACCTTTCATGATCAGAAAAACCGATGCGCTAAACGTTGCTCTATCAAGCTGAAACGGTTTGTAAATCTGTGGAATAAAATCACGCGCTTTTACGATTGGTCCCATGATCACATGCGGGAAATAGGTTACGTAAAAAGCGTAATCAAAGTAGTTTTTTACAGGCGGAATTTCCTTGCGATAAATATCGACCACATAACTAATCGATTGAAAAGTGAAGAAACTTACTCCAGCTGGCAGGAGAATCATGGTTTCAAAGGTATGATCACCAAACCAACCGTTGCCCCATAGCGCAAACTGATTCCAGATTTCGTATTTCGTTTGAAAGAGTTCGTTGAATGACTTGGTGAAAAAGAGGGCGTATTTGAAATAAGCGAGGAAAAAAACATTAAACGTGGCGCACAATGCGATGATCCACTTTCGGGCTTTATCCGATTGCGACCTGAAAATCCATTTACCGAGTGCAAAATTGACGGTAATGGAGAGCACCATTAAGAGTACAAAGAATCCAGATGTTTTGTAGTAAATAAACAAACTTACAGCGGTGATAAAAAAACTTCTCATCAATTGCTGCTTGTGCAAAAATGAGAAAACCATCATGATGAAGATGAAGAAAAGCCAGAAATCAAGGCGGTTGAAAACCATTGAATCCATTATTTCAAAACTGAAGATTTTATGAAGGCGTTCTATTCCCCAAAAATCGATGTCATACCAGTGTATCATTCGTCCTTACTTCCTATCGTTTGTTATTTGCGTAAATCCATTTGTTGCAACCATTTTTCCCACGCATCCTCGAATAATTGCGCTTTTAAATGGTAGCCAGGTGATGTAAAATGAACCATATCGCCTTGCATCAATCCATTGGTGAGCCATGTTCGTGAAGAACCTAATTCACCCATAATTCCATAAAAATCCCATACAGGACATTCGTATTTTCGAGCCAATTCAATGATGACTTCTCGTTCGCGTGCTACATTTGGATTCGTAGAATGTCTTTTGTACGCCGCATCATTGGGAACCGTCAATAAAATGGCACAGTTTGGATTTGCGCGTAACACTTTCTGAATCATGAGTTCCATGTTTCGCTTAAAAACTTCCGGTTTAAAAGAAGCGTAAGGAACATTGGCATCATTCGTTCCAACAGAAAATGCGAAAAAATCGGGTGGTGATTCTTTTAATTGTTCTTCAAAATTTTTATTTGCCAAATAAGTATACAATCCAGCTCCATTGATGCCTATTGCGGTATAGGAAATCCCAGGATGCGCGTTCGACAACTGAATGGCGTGTAATTGCAACTTAAATGGTGCCGAACCAATGCGCGTAAATTGCAAATTAAAGGTGTCAATATCGTCGGTGAAAACAGCTTCTGTATAGCCTAAAGTTGCGTTATGGTATTCATCTACAAGCAATACTTCGTTGGCTCCAAAATTGAGTTCATACGGAAATTCGCCCTTGTTGTGATAAATGCGCAAGCGTGTAAACCCTGGTCTTACATCCGTTTTATCGTAGCGAAATTTAATCTCCACCAAGGAATCGCTTGTTTCAACAATAGCTCCCAACAACCCAAAATCTAAGCCTTCTGGTCTTCCTACGGTTACACTTTTGTAACTTTTCCAATGATTGGGAGACGTAAATTCATAATTCCACGGATTATTTGTGCGCGCTAGATCGAAGGGGAAAATTAATCCACGTTCGCCAGGAAGATCCGTCCAGCGGGTTTGCAAATAAGTGCGAATATCATGGGTGTAAATATCTGCTTGTAAATGAGAACCTCCAATGTGGTAAAAATTCAGTTTTCGATCCTTGAACGTTACCATTTTGCCCAGATCATCATAAAATTGCTCCCAGTTTGGACTCTTTGGCGTATAAAAGCGAAAACAATTGGACGAAAAATCGATGAACGGATACGTCTCGTGTAAAGCGGTATCAATTGTTAAGAAAGCAGGATGAAAATAGGTGTTCAATGAATCTTTCGGACCATCCACAGTTGATTGCGAACGCCCAGTACAAGCTACGAAAAGCGTTACAACAACAATTATTTCTCCTAAGATTCTCATGCCATATTTCCAGTTAAACCGCCGCATTCAGCAGTCTTAATTTCCTTGTTTCCATTTGACATACTCGGCCGCGAAAGCATCAAAAAAGAGCTGTGATGCAATACTCGCACCTTTCGGAGTAAAATGTATGTAATCTCTACCAGCCAATCCCTGATCGACCCAACTTGGCATGGAATTATAGCCACCCATTGCATTGTATAAATCCCAATAAGAGGCTCCAATTTCTTTGGCAGATTTGCGCATTTCACTTACTAAATACGGCAACATGCGATACGTTACATAACCGTTAGCACCGCTTTTCGACATATCACTGGGGCCGATCACCAAGATAGCTGCTGAAGGTCGCAAGCGTTTCAATGTTTGCAATTGTCCTTTGAAGTTCCTGACATAGTTTCGCACACTACTCGAATCATTCAAATAAGGAACACCATTTCCACCAAATTGCATAATTACCATTTCAACATTTAGATCATCGTACATCTTTGAAGCACTACTCTGGTCTATCTTCCCAAAAAACGTACCACTTGATCCACGCATTCCTATATTATCCACTTGCACACCAAAATCGCCTTCCAACGAGAAACCAATTATTGTTGGACTTACTGCCGATGAAAAAACATATTTCAATTTTCCTGGAGTTGATGGAAATGAAAGTGGAAGTACATGGTAACGCCCATCCATTTCCAAACTATCTTCGTGAATGACTTCGCCGTTATGGTACACTTTAATCGCACATGGCTTATGACAACTCGTGTAATACAATTTTACATTGTTGTATGCACGAGCACGTTCATACGCACTTTTTGATGGTTCAATTTCAATATAAGCTTCTTTTACACTGGTAATTTGTGCCATTTGAGCACTATCATATTCTGGTGTGAAACGGGCCGCTGAACACATAGAGCCGTAGCGTTTTGATTTCAACTTAGCTCCACCAAATGCCGTATAACGGGTGAAATTAGAAGAATACGATTGCTTAAATGATTGTGTATTATAGACATTGACAGCCGGAATCATTCCAGGACCATTTCCACCAAACTGACTTTGCAAGCGTTGTCGAATGTAACATGTCATGCGATCACCTTCAATTTGCGAATCACCGTAGTGTAAAATGCGTACTTTTTTCTTGCCATTTGATGCAGCTTCCAATTTCTCAAAAAATGCATACAAACTGCGTCTTCCTCCTTCTTCGTAGTGAATAATCGTTTCTGATTTCCCAGATAATTCGCCACCAGACGGACTTCCCATTCTTCCATCAGAAGTAAAACCGTGCTTTTTTCCTGGATCAATAACAGGTTCAGAAATCGCGGAGGTATCCACTTTTGCAACAATATTGGAGATATCTTTTTTAACGATTTCTTTGGGGTGTAATAACTGTTCGGCACTAATAAAACGCACAGGAACATCACCGATCTTAAAGCTGTCTTCTTCAACTAACCAAGCCAATGGGGCTATTAAAGCAAATACGCCAACTGTAAATAACAGGACGTGAAACGGTTTGAATTCTTTCACTGGAAAATTAACATTGGGTGCAAAGATAATTGTAAATTAATAAATCGAAAACTGCGAATAATAAATTGCAAAAAGCGAATAATAAGACAATGCTAGTTTCAATGCAGTATGTTGGGGTGTGAAATGTGGAAAATGAAGGTTTCTGTCTTACTTTTACCCCATGGAACACTACACAAATGCCTTAATTCACGAACCGAGTTTGTATTTGCAGCAACATGCGCACAATCCAGTCAATTGGTTGGCGTGGTCGGAAGATGCTTTTAAACAAGCAGAACGGGAAGAAAAACTAGTACTGGTTTCAATTGGCTATTCGGCTTGCCATTGGTGTCACGTCATGGAACACGAGTGTTTTGAAGACGAAGAAGTAGCTGCTTTGATGAATAAATTCTTTGTCTGCATTAAGGTTGATCGCGAAGAACGCCCTGACGTGGACCAAGTGTACATGAATGCGGTTCAACTGATGACCCAACGTGGTGGATGGCCGTTGAATTGTTTTACGCTTCCCAATGGTCAACCGATTTATGGCGGAACGTATTTTCCCAAGGAACAATGGATGCACATTCTCAAAAGTTTGCAACATACCTTTAAAGAAGATCCAATTCGTGTAGCTGAATATGCCAAGGAATTGACAGAAGGAATTTCCAAAAGCGAACTCATTCATACCACTGCGCCATTGAGCGATTTGCCAACGGATAAATTACCCGAATTGGTGCGTCGTTGGATGCCAAAAATGGACAATATGGAAGGCGGACCAACGCATGCTCCCAAATTTCCACTTCCGAATAATTACCTGTTTCTCTTGCATTATGGTGAATGGAAACAACTTCCAGCTATCAACGATCATGTTCGTTTGACCTTGGAAAAAATGGCGCGTGGAGGAATCTATGATCAATTGGGTGGTGGTTTCGCTCGTTATTCGGTGGATATGATTTGGAAAGTGCCCCATTTTGAAAAAATGTTGTACGATAATGGACAATTGCTTTCCCTGTATGCGCAAGGATATCAACTTGATCCGCAACCAGAATACAAGCGATTGTTAGAAAGTACACTTCGTTGGATGGAACGCGAAATGCTCAGTCCAGAAGGTGGATTGTTTGCCGCACAAGATGCAGATAGCGAAGGAGTCGAAGGCAAGTATTATGTCTGGACACCTGATGAAATTCGTTCCATTCTTGGAAAAGATGCTACTTGGTACTTGGAATTATTCAACCCAAACAACAAAGGTTATTGGGAAGAACACCAATGGATTTTATTGCGTGATCAATCGTGGGAATCGTTTGTTCGCCTTCACCCTACTGTAACCATAGAAAAGATTGAAACCTGTAATGAATTGTTGTTGGCAGAACGCAAACGACGCATTGCGCCAGTAACCGATACAAAGTGTTTAACCGCTTGGAATGCGATGACCCTTACAGGATTGTTAGATGCCTACCGAGCCTTGGAAGATCCAAGTTATTTGTCATTGGCATTAAAAATCGGGAAATGGATCACAAATCACCAACTTACTCCTGATAACCAATTGTGGCATACACGCCAAAATGGAAAATCATTTATCGAGGGATTTTTAGACGATTATGCCTTTACAATCGAAGCATTCATTCAATTGTATCAAATCACAACCGATACAGATTGGTTAGACAAAGCTATTTCATTAACTGAATATGCATTTGAACACTTTTTTGATCAGGAATCAGGCATGTTTTTCTTTACCTCCAATTCGCATCAATTGATTGCCCGTAAAATGGAATTGAACGACAATGTGATTCCAGCAACAAACGGAGTCATGGCGCACAATTTACTTTCATTGAGTATCATCCTAGAACGAGCGGATTGGGAACAATGTGCACGTCAACAATTGCAAAATGTGCTAGATGGAATGGAACATTACGGTTCAGGATATTCCAATTGGGCGTTATTGTTACAGCGATTTTTACGTCCACGTTGGTGTGTGCATATACATGGAGCAATGGATGCAGCAACTAAATCGGCATTAAGAAACTTAATCTCACATCAAGTATTGCTGAAAGTGGAAAAAGCAAGCAACCAAACTGGTTTTGTGTTGTGTGGTGAAGGAACGTGTTTTCCTATGGTGAATGATTTAAACGAATTGAATCTGTAGGCACGCGATGTAATTATATTGATTATTTGCACGCGATGCAAGGATAATTGTAGGCGCGCAATGCATTGCGTGCAATATGCGTACAATACAATGATAATGTAGGCTCGCGATGCATCGCGAGCCTACAGATGCCATCGTGCCTACATTATTACATTTCAATCGTAAAATCATTTAATCTTCCTTTTTCAATAATGCGGGATAATTCGCCTTGAATTTATTAATCCGCGGAACAGAAACATTTTGTACATACGGATTATTCGGATTGGTGCATTCGTAGTTTTGGTGATAAATTTCAGCTTGATAGAAAATTGTTAAAGGGCTTACTTCAGTTGTTACTTGGGGATAAATATCATTCTTTAACAATGAATCGATGTAGTGCTTCGCCGCTAATTTTTCATGGGTGTTTTGGTAAAAAATCGCAGAACGGTATTGTGTTCCAGCATCAGGACCTTGTCGGTTTTGGGTTGATGGGTCATGTGAACCAAAAAATACTGTTAACAGCGTTTCGTAAGAAACTTTGGTAGAATCATAATAGACTGCTACAGATTCGGCATGACCCGTTCTTCCACCGCATACTTCTTCATAGGTTGGATTTTCCGTTTGACCGCCAGTATAACCTGAAACAACTTCCCGAACACCTTCAACTGATTCAAAAACGCCTTCAACACACCAAAAACATCCACTTGCAAAATAAGCTTTTTGAAGCGTATCCATTTCTTGTTGATCTGGTCGTTCTACAGCCGTTTTATCATTTTTCTTCGTTTGAGCACAAGCAGTTAAGCCCATCAAGAATAGTCCAACTATAAGCATTCCTTGTTTCATAATTCGTTGTTTTTAGTCATTAACGTTTGAACATTCTTTTTGGATTTTCCCGATTGAATTAATTGCTGTTAAAATATGCCAAATACGTGCAAACAGAACAATTTCGACAGGAAACTTTTATAAGTCAGACCAACTGATTATATTCGCACCCTTAATAAGAATAGCATAACATGGCAATTATTGGTAAAATACAAGAAAAAGGACGCTACTTACTAGTAGGTTTTGTTGGTCTTGCGCTTTTAACATTTATCTTTTCAGGTCTAAAAGATTGTAGTAGACCTACTGGTCCTATATCAATTGGAACTGTTGGAGATGAGGAAGTTGATGCAATGGCTTATGAACGCAAAAGAGTACAAATGGTGACGCGTGATCAAGCTCAGTACCAACAACAACAGCGTGAATATACAGAACGAGATGAAGAACAATCGGCAGATCGTGCATGGGCAGAAGTTGTCGATTCTATGCTTTTATCCAAAGAATACGAAGCACTTGGCATCATCATTAGCGATCAAGAGTTGGATGCATACTTGTATGGTGAAGACGGATTCCCGTTATTACCTGAGATTGCACAATCGTTTGCCGATTCAATGACTGGACAATTTGACCCTAAAAAGTTGGATCGTTTTATTGAAGAACGTGAATCGTCTAAAGACGCTGAGCAATTGAACAGTTGGAAAACAACAAAAGAAGGTTTGCGTGCACAACGTCAACAAGAAAAATACTTCCAATTGGTTGGTCAAACTGTTTATGTTACCAAATTAGAAGCAAAAGAAGATTATACAGCTCAGAATGAGAAAAAAGCTGTTTCTTATATTTTGCGTCCGTTCCGTGACATTCAAGATGAAGACATCAAAATCAATGATTCAGAGGTACGCGCGTTCTACGATGCACACAAAGACGAGAAGAAATATGAAGCTTTGGCAGGTCGTGATGTAAAATACTTTGATGTAGCAATTCAGCCTTCTAAAAAAGATTCTAATGTATTTAATGATACATTGAACAAGATCAAAGCAAATTTTGCACGTTCCATCAATGACTCTTTATTTGTATTGAAGTATTCTGAAGCGAAATTCTATTCAAGTACACACCGTGCAACGTTTAAACCACAAAATGATCCAAAAGCACAGCAAGGTATGACGTATCCTCCATTTTTGGATACTGTTTTCAAAACAGCTACTATTGGACAAATTGTTGGACCATACAACGACAATGGTAAAACGCGTATTGCTAAAATCATTGACTTCAACACAAAAGTGTGTAAGGTACGTCACATCTTAATTACAGCTCAAAAAGGTGGAGACGCTGCAACAATTGCTTCTGCGAAAAAATTGGCAGATAGTTTGGTGAAAATCGTTAACAAAGACAACTTTGCGGAATACGTAACAAAGTATTCACAAGATCCAGGATCTAAAGACAAAGGTGGTGAGTATGCAGATTTCATGGATCAAGATATGGTTCCTGAATTTGCGAAATTCTCTACAGACGAACCTATTGGAAAAATTGGTGTAGTTCAAACTGATTTCGGTTTCCACATCATTGAAGTGTTGGATCGTAAAGAAGTAAAATACCCTGTATTGGCTTTGATCGAAAAAACATTGCTACCTAGTTTAGATACTGAAACTGAGTTGCGTGAGAAAGCTTATAATATATTGAATGAATTTGATGCAAAAATCTCTAAGAAAACAGATTTGTTAGCTAAAGTTAGCTTGTTTGATACATTGGCAAGACAAGAAGGTTACTTTGCTCGTCCAATCAAAATGTTAGAAGAAGCACCGAAAGTAACTGGATTGAATACACGCTTAGCTGAGCAAAAAATACTTGGATTAGCTTACGGTCAAGAAGTAACTGTAGGTACTATGTGTTCTTCTCCAATCAATGACAAAGGCCGTTACTTAATTGCCATGGTTTCTTCTATTCGTTTAGAGAAAGGTGCTCCAAGTTACGAAGATGCTTATGTTACAATGAAAGCAGAAGCAATTAAAGAGAAAAAAGCGAATAAATTCAAAGCGCAAATTGGTAAAACACGTAATTTGAATACATTGGCTAAAAAAGGTAATACAGATGTTAAAACTGCTGAAATTACGTTTGCTAACCCAAGCATCCAAGGTGCAGGTTACGAGCCAGAAGTAGTTGGATCTTTATTCTCTGCTTTAAAAGATGGTCAAACAACCATTCCATTAGTAGGAAATATTGGTGTTTACGTGATTAAATTGAACAAGACAATTAAAGCACCAACAGTTGGGAATTATGATAAAGAGCGTGCGCAAATGGTTGCACAAGCAAGAGGCTCGCTCCAAACATCAATTCGTACTGCATTACAGAAAAAGGCAATCGTTTTAGATAACCGTACATTGAGACAAATCAATGCTACACGTTAATCGCAAAATAAACTAACTAGTTAAAAGCTGTTCTCCTCTGAGAGCAGCTTTTTTCTTTTATGGGCTTTTGAAATCAGTGAATGTCTATCCTTCTAGGAAGCTTAAAGGCTATTTACATTTCAATTTAATTCTTACGATTAGAATCTTGTCTCAAAATGAGACAAATCCATTTAGTTGGAAAAAATCAAATCTTTGATTACTAATAGATTAAGATAAAATTATTTTTTTGGCACAATTATTTCTATAACCTAGACAGTGAATAGTGGTTAGGTTAGGTTGAAAAGTAATCTTTACTGATTTTTCAATGAAGATTATGATTTAAAAAAGGCGCCTCCCGGCGCCTTTGCCTTT
>JAYSRF010000207.1:0-3142 GCA_043721195.1 Fluviicola sp.
TTTTCTTTGGCTTCAATGGCTTGGTGCAATCCGTCGGAATAACGGCGACCTTCCATAATACGACCAGTAGATTCATCAACAATTTTAATCTTACTATCCATGATCACATATTCCACTTCTATTTCGAAAAGGGTATATGCTTTCAATAATTGAGTAACAGAATGAATGCGCTCTGATTTCACACTGTAATCACGAATCAACAAATCTTTACGCGATTGGAATTCATCAGCAGGGAGTTGTTGTTTTTGCAAGTGAGTAATTTCTGTACTGATATCTGGCATTACAAAGAATGTGCGATCATCTTTTCCAGAAATCAAATCGATTCCTTTTTCGGTTAATTCAACCGTATTATTTTTTTCATCAATGACAAAGAACAGTTCCACATCAATTTTCTTCATGTGTTTTCCTTGTTCCGCCATGTAATGGTTTTCCGTTTTTTGCAATAAAGCTTTAATTCCAGGTTCTGAAAGGAACTTAATCAGGGCTTTATTTTTCGGTAAACCTCGGTGAGCACGTAGCAAGGCAATTGAACCTTCTTCTAATGCCGTTTTGGTATCCGTTTTATCGTCGGAAGATGCATTAATAAAAGCTAATAAACGTTTCGCATCAGCTAATGCCTGATTGACATATTTACGTTGCGCTTCAACCACAACTTCTACACGTGGTTTTAATTCATAGAATTCATGAATATCTCCTTTAGGTGTAGGTCCAGAAATAATCAATGGTGTTCGTGCATCATCGATCAAAACGGAATCGACCTCATCGACAATCGCATAATGGTGCTTGCGTTGAACTAGATCTTCCACAGCACTTGCCATGTTATCACGCAAATAATCGAAACCAAATTCATTATTCGTTCCAAATGTGATATCAGCGTTGTAAGCTTTTCTTCGTGAAGGAGAGTTCGGTTGATGTTTATCGATACAGTCTACCGTAAGCCCGTGGAATTGATACAAAGGTCCCATCCATTCCGAGTCACGTTTTGCCAAGTAATCATTCACCGTTACAAGGTGAACTCCTTTTCCAGAAAGTGCATTCAAATAAACTGGTAAAGTAGCCACTAATGTTTTCCCCTCACCTGTTTGCATTTCAGCAATATTTCCACGGTGAAGTACAGCCCCACCCATCAATTGCACATCATAATGCACCATGACCCATTCTACATCCGTTCCTGCAGCCGTCCATTTGTTGTGCCAAATAGCTTGGTCTCCAGTAATGGTAATACCATCTTTTTGAGTTGATAAATCGCGGTCTAACTGAGTTGCAGTAACGGTCAATTGACCATTTTCTGCCCAGCGACGTGAGGTTTCTTTAACAACAGCGAATGCTTCAGGAAGAATAGCTTCAAGTACCTTTTCAATCTCTTCGTTGATTTCTTTCTCAGAACGATCTACTTCATCATACAAATCTTCTTTATCATGAATCGATAACTCCGGATTGTTAGCGCGTTCTTTCAAATCAGCAACTTTTGCCTCTAAAGCTGCGGTTGCATCCTTTACTTGTTGTTGAAAACGTGCAGTTCTCCCACGTAACTCATCATCACTTGCGTTTTGTAAGTCAGCACTGAATGCCTTTACTTGATCGATAACTGGTTGATACTGTTTTCGATCTGTAGCTGATTTATCTCCTAAGAGCTTCTTTAATAGTCCTCCTAACATGGTATATTTAAAAAATACGAAGTCCAAAAATAATGAAATTCCCGTGCTTCTTGGTTATTTTGTGTGTTCGGTTCGTCATAAATTATTCCAAAAGAAGTTCATCTGCCAAATTGGCGCTTTTTAAAGGTCGATTGTCAGTAAACTGATGAAAACTATTCTAAATTCTGTATTTGCAGTTCCTCATAACCTATTATCTTTGCAGGCATGCAAGAAATGATTTTAATTTTGGATTTTGGCTCACAATACACGCAATTGATAGCGCGTCGTGTGCGTGAGTTAAATGTTTATTGTGAAATCCATCCGTGGAATAAGGTTCCTGAATTGGGAGAACACATCAAAGGTGTTATTCTTTCTGGAAGCCCATTTTCTACACGTGATCCTGAGTCCCCAAAACCTGATTTGAGCACTATAAAAGGTCAGTTTCCCTTATTGGGAGTTTGTTTTGGTGCACAATACATGGCACAACAATTTGGTGGTGAAGTGTTGCCTTCCAGTATTCGTGAATATGGTCGTGCGAATTTATCCTATGTGGATATTGAAAATATTCTTACAAAAGGAATGACCAATGGTTCGCAAGTTTGGATGAGCCATGGTGATACGATTAAAAATGTTCCTTCGAATTATAAAGTCATTGCAAGTACAACTGATGTTGCTGTTGCTGGTTATATGATTGAAGAAGAATTGACGTTCGGAATTCAATTTCATCCGGAAGTATACCATTCTTTGGAAGGTGCAACCTTATTGAAAAACTTTATTGTTGACATCTGTGGATCAGATCAAAGTTGGACTCCTGACTCTTTTGTAGAAACAACAGTGGCTCAATTACAAGAGCAATTAGGGAATGACAAAGTCATTTTGGGGTTATCTGGTGGCGTTGATTCATCGGTTGCTGCGATGTTATTGCACCGTGCTATTGGCGATCGTTTGCATTGCATTTTTGTAGATAATGGCTTGTTGCGGAAAGATGAATTTTCATTGGTTTTAGAATCGTACCAAGGTTTAGGATTAAATGTAAAAGGAGTCAATGCTTCTGATCAATTTTATGCAGCTTTGGAAGGATTATCTGATCCTGAACTGAAACGAAAAGCGATTGGTAAAGTCTTTGTTGATGTTTTTGATGCTGAATCGAAATTAGTTACAGATGCCAAATGGTTAGGACAAGGAACGATTTATCCTGACGTTATAGAATCAGTCTCTGTTAATGGCGGCCCATCACAAACCATTAAATCACACCACAATGTTGGTGGATTGCCAGATTACATGAAGTTACAAGTGGTAGAACCGTTGCGTTTATTGTTCAAAGATGAAGTGCGAAGAGTAGGTCGTTCATTGGATTTACCCACAAACATATTAAACCGTCACCCGTTCCCTGGTCCTGGATTAGGCATTCGAATCTTAGGGGAAGTTACAGCTGAAAAAGTGCGCATTTTACAAGAAGTAGATGCGATTTTTATTAACGGTTTGAAAGAACATGGATTGTACGA
>JAYSRF010000208.1:0-8140 GCA_043721195.1 Fluviicola sp.
TGAGTTCTACGTTCCTGATATGTCTTACGATGCTTATGTGTTTCAAAACAACAAATGGGTGTTGATGGAAGACGAAATTGGTGTAAATCCTAAGGTTGAATCCATCACTGTTAAATCGATCAATCCACGAACAGAGGAAATTGAAGAAACAGAAATGGCGAATAAATGGATCGATCCTACAAGTTCAGGTTCACCAGCTGGAAAAGAAATTCACATTGCTGTAACTCCAGAAAATGTGGAAGGTTTGGATGCTGAGAAAAAGGAGGAAACAGCAGCTAAAGGTGAACCAACAACCGCACTTGAAAGATACAATGCACGCAAACACCGCAAGGAAAAAGACGCTGCTGATTCTTTTGCAAATGGTGGAAAGAAACCTAAGAAAAAGAAAAAATAACCCCATTCACAATAGGTGAACTTTAAAGAACAAAACAACGTCTTCTCACAATCACTAAGCGTAGCAAGAAAGTTATTTAATTTCAGCTAATCCAATTGTTTTTGGAGAAACCAACTTTTGTCAAATTAATTGCCTGTCAATTAGTTCAATTTTTCACAACCTAATTAACACCCATTTGGTTAATAAATAAACCTGTCATTGGTTTCCTTTTCCTCGTTTGGAAAGCGTATCTTTAGCCACAAATTATTCCGAAACATGGGTAAAATCATCGCTATTGCGAATCAAAAAGGAGGTGTTGGAAAAACAACTACGGCTATTAATCTAGGCGGTTGTTTTGGTGTGCTTGAGTATAAAACATTGATTGTTGATGCCGATCCGCAAGCAAACGCTACTTCTGGTGTTGGTTTGGATCCAAAGAAAACGCGTAATATTTACGATTGTTTGATCAATGATGTTCATCCTGCTGAGTTGATTCTTGAAACAACCAACCCTAATTTATACATCCTTCCTTCCCACATTGATTTAGTTGGTGCTGAATTGGAAATGATCAACTTGCCCAATCGCGAGCACATGCTGAAACAAGCGTTGGATAAGATCAAGGATGATTACGATATTATTATCATCGATTGTTCACCTTCATTGGGTTTAATTACTGTAAATGCCTTAACCGCTGCTGATTCCGTGATGGTTCCAGTTCAATGTGAATACTTTGCATTAGAAGGTTTGGGTAAATTGCTCAATACAATCAAAATTATTCAAGGTCGTTTAAATCCGGATTTGGAAATTGAAGGAATTGTTTTGACGATGTACGACACACGTTTACGTCTTGCCAATCAAGTGGTAGAAGAAGTGAAAACACATTTTCAAGATTTGGTATTTGATACCGTAATTCATCGCAATACAAAATTAGGTGAAGCTCCAAGTTTTGGGGAAACGATCGTTATGCATGACGCGACTAGTAAAGGTTCAATAAATTACCTTAATTTTGCCCGCGAATTACTGCAACGCAATAATTTGACAAAAATCGGAAACAACGACAAACAATTTCAGGTAGGTAATGACATCTAATCCAAAAAAACGTTCTGCATTGGGTAAAGGACTGGGCGCGTTGCTTGACAGTTCTTCTACGGATATTACAACAACCCAAGCTCCTACAGTAGTTGCGGGAGGTGTGGCATTGTTACCCATTGCTGCAATTGAGGCAAATCCGTTTAATCCACGAACAAATTTCGAAAAGGAAGCTTTACAAGAATTGGCTTCTTCCATTGCTATACATGGTATTATTCAGCCATTAACGGTTCGTAAACTTGGTCGTGATAATTACCAATTGATTTCAGGTGAACGTCGCTTCCGAGCATCTCAAATGGCAGGTCTCACAGAAGTTCCAGCTTATGTTCGTGTTGCGAATGATCAAACCATGCTTGAAATGGCTTTGGTGGAGAACATTCAACGTGAAGACCTTAATTCAATAGAAGTTGCACTTTCGTTCCAACGATTGATTGATGAATGTGATTTGACACAAGATCAATTGAGTCAAAAAGTATCGAAAAGTCGTTCCAGTATCACCAATCATTTGCGTTTACTGAAATTACCCGCTGAAATACAATTGGGTGTGCGAGATAGTCTTATTTCTATGGGACATGCTCGAGCACTCGTTTCTGCTGGAGATGAAGCACGTCAATTAGAACTCTACCGACAAATTATCGATTTCCAACTTTCAGTTCGTGAAATTGAAGAATTGATTCGTACAGGAGAATCCAAAGAACCGATTGATGCAATTGCTATCAAAAAAACTGCTGCTTCGGAAATATCAACTGTTCAGGAAGTTTTTAGGTATCATTTGAGTGATAAAATCTCTTCTAAAGTGGAAATCAAAAAAACACCACAAGGAAATGGAAAGATCATCATCAATTTTTCCTCCGAAGTTGATTTGAATCGTATTATCGAATTGATGAATAAATAAACATGCGTTCTATTCTGTCGCTGATCTTGTTGTGTACCATCGTTTCGCCGTTACTGGCTCAAACTGACTCAACAACTTCAACAATTCGTGACACAACGCATTCAGTCAAAAAAGCGGTTATTTTCTCGGCAGTAGTGCCCGGTTCAGGGCAAATTTACAATCATCTTGCGATGCAAAAAGGACAAAAAAAAGCCTATTGGAAAGTGCCATTGATCTACGCCGGATTGGGAACAGCGACTTATTTTTTGATTCAGAACAATACCTTAAAAAACGATTTAAGAAGTGAATACGAAAGTCGAATAGCTGGGAATCTGCCATCTGATCAATTTTTACAATACGATGATGACGGTTTGTTACAATTGTATGCCATACATCGAACAAGAAGGGATTTATCACTGCTAGCTTTAGGAGTTGTATACTTATTAAATGTTGTTGACGCGGGAGTTGAGGCGCATTTTGTGAATTTTGATGTAGGAGATAATTTAACCGTTTCCATGCAACCAACTGTTCTATCAAATTACAGTGTTGGGATTGGAATACAACTTAAATTTCGTTAAAACCTTCGTCGGCAAAAGAGATTGATTATTTTTGACACAATGAGAATAGGATTAATAGGGTATGGAAAAATGGGGAAAGCAATTGAAGCCATTGTTGAAGAGCGTGGTCACAGCATTGCCTTTCGTGTGAATTCCTCGAATCCATTAGAAACTGTTGACTTACACACCGCTGATGTTGCGATTGAGTTTTCTCAACCTATTTTGGCAATCCCACATATTGAATACTGTCTAAAAAGTCGCCTTCCAATAGTCGTAGGAACAACGGCTTGGCAAGAACAGTTGCCAATGGTAACCCAATTGGTAGCAGATTCGGAAGGAACGTTACTTCATGCTTCCAATTTTAGTATTGGCGTAAACATTTTTTTCCAGCTCAACGAACGTTTGGCTCAGTTGATGTCACCTTACAGTGATTACACAGCTAGCATTGAAGAAATTCATCACATTCAAAAACTCGATGCTCCTAGTGGAACCGCTGTCGTTTTAGCTGATGGAATTGTAGAAAACCACCAAAACTACAGCTCTTGGGCTTGTGGTATTGGAGAAGCTCCCGTTATTTCTTCACAACAAATTGGCTTAACAGCCTTGCGATTACCAGAAGTTCCTGGTACGCATACGATCAAATACACCTCTGAAATAGATACAATTACACTAACCCATGAAGCGCACAGTAGAAAAGGTTTTGCCCTTGGAGCTGTTATTGCTGCAGAATTCCTTGTTGATAAAAAAGGAATCTTCACCATGCGCGATGTATTATCTTTATAAGTTATGAACGCACTATATTTCTACCTTTTTTTATTGATTGTTCACCCCTACCTTGCCATGTGGTGGAAAAGTTTTGAGCGATTGGGTTACGATTCTTGGAAAGCAATGATTCCAGGATTGAATTACTTCTATGTTTTTAAAGCTGGAATGAAAAAACCATGGTGGTGTCTTTTGATGCTATTCCCTGGCGTTCATATCATTATGTGGATGGTTGCTAACGTGAGTTACATTCGTCGTTTTGGTTATTTTACAATGGGGGACACTGCCCAAGGAATTTTCTTTCCTTACTTGATTCTATGGAAAATTGCGAATAATGAAAAATTGACTGCTATCCCAGAAACCAACTGGGCTAATCCAAAAGATGTTGATATTCGTGCAAATGGAGATCATTTGGTGTTATTTCTTTCCTTACCAGTTGTAGGTCATGCAGTTGCAATGGTCTTGAGTTTTAGATCGAGTAAACCGGGGAAAAAATCCAAATTTAAAGAATGGGGTGATTCTATTTTATTTGCGTTGATTGCTGCGAGTATTATCCGAACGTATGTATTTGAACCTTTCCAGATTCCTACAGGATCAATGGAAAAAACGTTGTTGGTCGGCGATTTCCTATTCGTGAATAAATTAGCGTATGGACCAAAAGTTCCTGTTACACCTTTATCCTTTCCTTTGGTACACAATACCATTCCGTGGTTGAACATTCGCTCCTACTCTACTTTGGAAACTTGTTCGTACACACGGCTTCCAGGAATTGGTAAAGTAAACCGAAATGATGTGGTCGTATTTAACTTCCCATCTGGAGATACGGCGATTTACGATCCACGTGTTCCAGATGGATTGATGGGACATGATTATCATGGGAAATTAATCGAAGAGGCATTTTACTATTATCAAACTACACCGAATAATGAATTAAACGCAAAAAAACAAGAACTTTCAGACAAGTATAACAAAGTATATAATCCTCTCAACACTGCACTTACGCCAGAAGTATCTGCGAAAATTGATTCAGCTAGCAATGAGGAAATGCAAGACTACTATTTTAGAACTTTCATCAAGAATATAGATGAATGGAAAAGTATCGCACGTGTTGAAATGAGAGATCGTAAGATTTATTATGCAACAGGTGGCGCGCCAATCAATCACTTTGGACTTGTATTCAGACCAGTAGATAAACGTGAGAACTATATTAAACGCTGTGTAGGAATACCAGGTGATGTATTGGAAATCAAGAAATCTATTCTTTACGTGAATGGAAAACCTGCTTTTAAATCTCCAACACAAAATATGCGGTTTGATTTTGTCAACGGAAATTCAATTTCTGAAAGCGCCTTACAAGGATTTGGACTTTACCGCTCAGAAGGTGATTTTTCTTACAATCAAAACGGAATGGACGCTGTATTCTTAACGAAAGAAAAATACAATCAAATCAACAAGCGTTATCCGAATACATTGAAATTAAGTTTAACACCGCAATACTCTAAGATTCCTGGGAATAAAGAAACTGGAATGAACTTATTTGAAAATTTGAGAACATTCCCCAAAGATCCAGCAATCAATAATACCATTACTGATTTCCAACAATTCCGCATTCCTAAAAAAGGAGCTGTTGTAAAGTTGACGAAAGAAAATATTGCATGGTATAGACGAATTATCACCGCTTACGAAGGTCATACATTGAGTGAACGTTCTAACGGAATTTTCATTGATGGTAAAAAAGTAACGACGTACAAATTTGCGATGAATTATTACTGGATGATGGGAGATAACCGTTACAATTCAGCAGATTCACGTATTTGGGGATTTGTTCCTGAAGATCATATTGTTGGTCGTGCTTCGATTGTTTGGTTTTCTAAAGGTTCCCTTGGCATAAGAACGGATCGTATTTTCAAGGTCATTCATTAATGTCTGCACTGTTTCCGACAGCCTATTTCGGGAGTATAGCTTATTTTCAGCAATTGTTGCAATTCGATGTTGTACAGTTAGAAGTGTGTGATACCTTTCCGAAACAAACATTTAGAAATCGTTGTGTAATCTTAGGGCAACAAGGTGAACAGCGCTTGACTTTACCCGTTGATCGTATTCATGGTTCAAAGACGAGTACACTAGAAATGTGTATTTCAGATCACCAAGATTGGCGAAATAATCATTGGCGTTCCATACAAAGTGCTTATGCATCTTCTCCCTATTTTGAGCATTACGCAAGCGATATTCATGCCTTGGTTTTTTGGAAAGAATCCAATTTGGTTGCTTACAATACATTGATCACACAAAAAATTGCAGCATTATTTGATTGTCGTATAGAATTTACTCACACTTCAGATTACAAACAAATAGTTGAAGATGTACTCGATTTGAGAAATCTTTCATTTGAATCAGAAAAACCGGTAAATTTCATTAGTCTTCCCTATACACAAGTACTTTTTGAACATGTAGGATTTCGAACAAATCCATGCATTCTAGACTTACTATTCTGTGAAGGACCAATGGGAAGGAAAAAATTGTTTATAAAATAAATAAACAAGCGTTTGCATTTTAATAATCTAATTGTATCTTTGAACTGATTTAGGTGGTTAGGTTAGGTTGATTAGTAAATGGAGTGAGGACGCCCGTCTTTGCTCCATTTGCCTTTTTAGTCAGTTTGTTTCACCAATGAATCTCCACTCTGCATACGTACTAATGGAAATGTCAACGGCATTCTTTCAGCATACAAGTACTTTTTTTTCGCTGTTTCAAATTCGTGATAGGTATAATAAATGCTATTTGAGCGAATCAATATTTTATCTGGGTATTTATAATGCAATGGAATAATCTCTTGTAATTGCCCCGTTACCAAATCAATGCGTTGTAATTTGTATTGTCCCGTATTCTCATAAACAATGTAAACTTCACCCGTTGTTTGATCTTGGATCAATTGTTTTTTCCAACCTGTTTTTTTAGCTTGTAAATGGTAAAAGATCGGCAAGCTGTCTAGTTGATTTCCTTTATCATCATATCGGAAAAGCAAATTTTTATAATGATCGAACAGAAAGAGCGTATCATTTCGTTTAAACAACGGGGCATACAATTCTTTGTAGTAAATGGATTGTGTAAAATAGGATGCTCCTACCCAAATCTCTGCATCAATTCCTGTTTCGTTTTCTTTCTCTTTTGCCCACAATTTAGTACGCACATCTACCCATTTGTATTCAGACCGGTAGAGTTCCATCATTAATTCATCTTCTACATTGGCAATTTTCCGGTAAGTAGAATCGAGTAAATCATACGAGAAGTACTCAAATGCTGGATAGAGATCATTAAAATTGGAGAAAAAATACTTCGAAACAGATGTATCAACAATTGGCGCAATATAACTCATGAAGTATTCTTTTTCGAGACCACCGATTGCTACATTGTTATCAATTGCGGTAATTCCATATACATTCTTATCCGTTACCACATGCGGGTTTCCACGAAAATCTTTGATGAGCTCTAAACCAAATTCGTCTTTCTCGAACGGAATTTCTGCTTGAATATCTGTTCCATCATAAAGAAACAATTCTGTTCCTCTTTTTTTATTTTTAGCATAGGTTAATAATAACATACGTCCATCTGGAAGGAATTCAAAGTCGTCTACAGAAACACGTTGTGAAGTAAAAATAGGTTTCGGAACACCGGCTGGGTATACCACAAATTCCTCCAATGTTTTAGAATACCGCATATAGACAGTCACTTTGAGTGTATCTCGATTGAGATCTTTCGGTGAAAGTATGCGTGTTTCATCACCGTAAGCGATGTGAGAGCAAGTTATCGTTACGGAATCGCGTCCAGTGACAGGAACGTAGGTAATTCCATTACGACTAGAGAAAGTCGACCGAACAACCGTTGTTCCTTCAAGTACTTCAACAGAAGAATGACCAATTGGATCTTGAGTCATTTTATCAATGGACACAATTTTAAGAACCGTTTGCCCATTTGCGATGCCTGTAACTACAAGGATCAAGAAAAGAAAAAAACATTTCATGGTGCTCGATTTTATGGTATAGAGATGTCAATAAGTGGAAAAATCCATAAAAAAAGGAGACATTTTCATGCCTCCTACTAGTTTCATACTGATCATCAGACTTTTAACATCCAACCGAACGGATCTTCCGCTTTCCCAACTTTAAGGTCGTTTAAGTAAGCAAATACACGATTCGAGAATGTTCTACCTTCAATTGGAGGTAAGATCAAATCACCATCTCGGAAACCAATTTTAGCAATGTGCGCTATTGTTGCTGCTGTTCCTGCTCCAAAAGCTTCGGTGAGTGTACCGTTTTTGTTTGCTTCCACAATTTCTTTCACCGTGATTCTGCGCTCTTCAACTGGTATTCCCCAATGTTGAGCCAATTCAACAACACTTCGTTTGGTAACACCTCTTAAAATCGTGTCTGCATCTTCTGATGGAGTAACAACTACCCCGTTGATCACAAATACAATGTTCATTGT
>JAYSRF010000209.1:0-8103 GCA_043721195.1 Fluviicola sp.
TTTCAATTCTTTATCCTTTTTTACCTCGATTAGGGGATGCTTTAAAAGATGAAAATGGAATTGAAAGTGTCATCACCGATAGGGTCATTAAAAAAGAGGAGGATACTAATTTTCTTCACCTTTCTTGCTTAAATAAGGCAACGAATGACAAATGGGAAACTTCCTTTGAGCTTCCAGCATAAATTTACATTCCTTTTTAGGAATTGATTTCAGTCAACTTATTGTTTCTAAGAAAGAGGCCTTTAGTTGGGTTGTTATGTGATATACATCACATTCTATTTTCTTGCTACAACCTACATTTGAAAAACAAATAGAAACGCAATGAAATACGTCATAATAGGTGCGGTTGCAGGTGGTGCAAGCACAGCAGCAAGATTAAGAAGGTTAGATGAAAAAGCAGAAATCATTTTAATTGAAAAGGGAGAATACATCTCTTATGCAAATTGCGGATTACCCTATTATATAGGAGATGTTATCAAGGATCGCAACAAATTGTTTGTTCAAAATGCAACGTCATTTAACCAACGATTTAATATAACGGTTCGCGTAAACACGGAAGCAATTAGGATCGATAAAAAGAAGCAATGCATAGAACTTTTCAATAGCAATACAGGTGAGAGATTGATTGAAACGTATGATAAATTGGTTTTGTCGCCAGGTGCTATTCCTGTAATCCCACCTTTCCCTGGAATCAATTTACCGGGCATTTTTACAGTGAGGAATGTAAAAGATACAGATCTCATAAAAGAAGCTGTTAATGGTCAAGAGATAAAGCACGCAACTGTAATTGGGGCGGGTTTTATAGGTTTAGAAATGGTTGAAAACTTCCATCATTTGGGTATAGAGGTAACGTTGATTGAACGCGCTGAACATGTTCTGCCACCTGTTGATTTCCCAATAGCTGCAATTGCTCAAAAAGAATTAAAACGGAATGCCATTCAATTGATGTTAAACACATCCGTTACGGGGTTTTCCAAAAGTAATACTGGTCGATTGTTAGTGGAAGCGGCTGAAAAAGAGGCTATTGAAACCGATTTAGTGATTCTCTCAATAGGAGTAAAACCAAATGCTAAATTAGCTATTGATGCTGAACTTACTGTTGGGGAATTTGGAGGAATTGTGGTTGATAAATACCTACAAACATCTGATCCGAATATCTACGCAGTTGGCGATGTCATTGAATTTGCAAACCCTATTACTGCTATTGTTTCCCCAACGTACTTGGCCGGTCCTGCGAATAAACAAGGTAGGATTTGTGCAACGAATATCGTTCATGGAAATAAGCAGATCTATAACGGATCGATCAATACTGCAATTGTAAAAGTGTTTGACCAAACCATTGCTACAGCAGGCTTATCTGAGCGTGTTTTAAAACAACGAAATATTCCGTATGTGATATCAACAACATTTGGAGGATCAAATGCAGGGTATTATCCTGGAGCTGAACAGTTGGTTATTCAATTGGCTTTTTCTCCACAAAACGGAACCATACTGGGAGCGCAAGTTGCA
Organism: Fluviicola sp.; assembly: GCA_043721195.1. GTDB lineage: Bacteria > Bacteroidota > Bacteroidia > Flavobacteriales_D > Crocinitomicaceae > Fluviicola. The sequence goes on from JAYSRF010000209.1 coordinate 1,510, forward strand.
GGAATAAAAGGGGTCGATAAACGAATCGATGTTCTTTCATTTTTGATTCAACAAACAGGAACAATTTACGATTTAGCTGAATTTGAACATGCTTATGCACCACCGTTTTCATCTGCGAAAGACCCGCTCAATATGGCAGGATTTGTAGCCGAAAATGTTTTGAACGGAATCAATAAAATCTATTATTGGGATCAGATTGATAGGTTGAAAACGAGCGTGTTTTTGTTAGATGTGCGTACGGAAAAAGAATACGAAATCGGAACAATAGATGGCGCTAACAACCTAGCGCTTGATTCAATACGGGAACGTATGGGGGAATTACCGAAAGATAAAGTACTTGCTATCTTTTGTAAAACGGGGATCAGAAGTTATATTGCTCAACGAATTTTAGTTCAAAATGGATTCGAAGTGATGAATTTATCTGGTGGTTTTGATCTCTGGAAAATTTGTCAGGATGGAAGGGTTGATGAAACAATGAGTTTGTTGGAAGCTAAATAATTAGCTTTTTTTGTTTTCTTTAAATTATACACATGTTCTTTTACCATTTGCGCCCATTTTTCCTGGGTTTGGGCTTTTGTAAAAGAGGTGTGTGGAATTGGTTTTCCAATCGTTATTTTTATTGTTTTACCACGTTGTTTATACACTTCATCAACAAGGTAAAACATTTCAATATTTACGTTGATACCTACCATTTTCCTTATTCGAGCAAGGTTATAAAAAAACGAGCTATTGCTCGCCTCAATGTGAACTGGTATTACGTCTTGTTCATATTTAATTGCTTTTGAAACAAATCCTTTTTTCCATTCCAAGTCTTTTATTATTCCATTTTGCTTTCTGGATACTAATCCAGCTGGAAACACAATGAGACAGTCTTCTGAAGCAAATGATTTGTCAATTTGACGAATATTCTGAATTGTGTTTTTTCCATGCTTGTTGACTGGGATCAATAACTTATTGAGGTTTTGTAAATTCATCAATAAGTCATTAACCATTGCTTTTAAATCAGGTCTTTTTTTTCCTAATTCACTCATTGCCGCGATTCCATCCATTCCACCAAGCGGATGGTTACAAACAACAATACAGCCACCTTTTTCTGGAATATTCTGCAAGCCTTCACATTGAACTTTAATTTGAAAATAGTTTAAGGTTTCACGTACGAAATCATGTTCGTAAACATCTTTGGTTTGAATCAAAAAATCATTGAACTCATCTTGATGAATAATCTTTTTTATGTACTTCAATACAAATGGTGGAAGAAACTTTAGTAATCGAGGATTCTTACTTCTGATAATTTCTTCTAAATCAATTTGATGAATTGCGTTGGTGTTTTTTAATGGATCATCTTTCATCTTTTTCAGATTCTAGTTTTACACAAAAAAAATCTTGAAGATGTCAGATCGTACACTCAAGATGTTGAGCAAAAATAATCGATCAATTGTCATTTAACTATGATATAAATCACCATCAAATACGATTTGATGTTCACTAATCTGTTTTGTTTAGTGATTTTCAGTAACCTGATTACGACCAATTAATGAAAGTATAGAGCTTATTGAACGATTAATTATTTGACCAATTGATCGTTCTTATAAGTGTCGTGCCGAAGGAGCGTTCCATCCGATGAAAATTGTTTAAAGGAACCATTTAGGAGGTTTTTTTTATATTGACTTTCAATGATTAAGTTTCCTAATGTATCGTAGCTTCTCCAAACGCCTTCTCGCTTACCTTCGATGAATTTCCCTGTTATCTGAATGGTTCCATTTTCATGATACCATGACCAAACACCGTGATTTAAATTGTTTTGTGTTTCACCCGTTCTGATTGGATCACCGTTTTCGTATTTCAAACTCTCATCACTTCGACTGCGAAATTGAAACATGGCCCATCCAATAACTAGACAGACCATGATTATTTTGTGAAAATCGTTACCGGACCCCATCTTTTAATCGTGGCGAGCACCTTTAAAAACTTTAAATACATGCAAAACGGCTGGGAAAATTGCTTCCATGGATTCCGTGGCTCCTTTTGTTGAACCGGGAAGGGCAATCACCAATGTTTTTCCTTTCACTCCAACGACACTTCTTGACAACATGGAAAGTGGTGTTCTTTCTTGTCCGTAGCTACGGATTGCTTCTTCAATTCCAGGAATACGTCTGTCAAGTAATGGGATAATTGCTTCAGGAGTAATATCTCTTACAGATAAACCTGTTCCGCCAGTGTAAATGACCATGCTAGTTTCAGCTTCCACTTGTTTCATCAATTGCTCCTGAATAGCCTTGATCTCATCTGGCACAATTGTATAATCGACCACCTCAATTGAACAGGATTTCAATTTTTCAATGATTGCTTTACCCGCTCGATCTTCTTTTACACCTGCGCTAATGGTGTCTGAACAAACCACTACGGCGGCTTTTAATCCCAAATCATTGAATTTATTCTTCCAGTCTGATTTTCCGCCATGTTTTTCAATCAATTTAATGTTGTTGATCTCAATCCCTTTATCGATTGGTTTCAGCATGTCATACATTGTTAGCGCAACTACACTAGCTCCATGCATTGCTTCAACTTCCACTCCTGTTCGATAAATTGATTTCACTTCTACTTCTATCGTAATATTTAATCCATCAATTGTATAACGAACTGCTGTGTATTCAATAGGAAGTGGGTGGCAATCAGGAATCATTTCTGAGGTTTTTTTTACACCAAATAATCCTGCTGTTTTCGCCATTTCAAAAACATCTCCTTTTGGAACTTGTTTATTTATAACAGCATCAATTGTTTCTTGTTTTGAAACAGTAACAATGGCTTGTGCTATTGCTATTCGAAGTGATGTGTTTTTATGTGTTATTTCGACCATTATCTTGTTAGATTAATTACGTATTGACTTTCCATACATGTGATTCGTCAGCAAAAAGTTCTTTTCCAAATATTGGGACCTTCTCTTTTATTTCCTCAACAATAAATTCAATGGCTTGTTGTGCCATTTTTCGATGTGCAGATGACACAAATACAAACAAACAGATTTCACCTGATTTTACTACTCCTATGCTGTGGTAAATATGCATACACACCAAATCGAATTTCGTAAATGCTGTTTCTCGGATTTCATTAAACACACGATTTGCCATTTCTTCATACGTAGAGTATTCAATTGCAACAACTTCCTTTCCGTCAATAAAATCTGCTCTGACTTGTCCTAAAAAGATCTGATGCGCTCCGATCGTAGTTTTTGACTGATGTTTGCCAATCGATTCTCCAATAAACTGTGCTGAGATTGCCCCCTCTTTGAAACAGTTTTTTACTGTTCTTTCTTGTTTTTCCATGCTGTAATAAATTGGTCCGAAATGCCATTCTCGAGCGTTCTCAAATCGTTAAAATTCAATTCTTTTTGTAATAATTCAATTGCTTTTCTACTTCGAATTCCTGATTTGCAAATGACAGCTAATTTATTGGAATTGGGTAGCTTATTGAGGTTGTATGTTAATTCGTTTAAAGGTATTTGAATAACTCCATCGGCAAAAAACAAGGGTAATTCACCATGATCTCTTACATCCAGTATTACATATTCTCCTGTTTCTGCACTTTGTAATAATGTTTCGTGATCGATTGTTAATAGCTGATCTACTTCACTTGAACACGATTGTTGATAATTGTTCGCGTGCAGTGAATTGTTTTGCAACAATGCGGTGTAATCCAATTCCAAATTTCGAGACAAGGAATAATTGTCAAAAGAATTTTTCTGGGCACTGTAAACCAGAATTTTTCCAGAAAGCACTTCTCCGTATCCCGTTATGATTTTTAATACTTCGTTGGCTTGCAACAGGCCTATTATTCCAGGTAAAACACCAATAACACCTGAGATAGAACAATTGGTTGTTGATTCTTCACTTGGCATTTCTGGATATAAGCAACGGTAGGTGGGGCCGTTGTTGTAATTGAAGACACTTACTTGTCCCTCAAAACGATAAATAGCGCCATAAACGAGTGGTTTGTTCAATAAAACAGCTGCATCATTGACAAGAAACCGTGTTTCGTAATTATCGGTGCAATCAACCAGAATGTCATATCCATTCATGATCGAAACCGCATTTTCTGCAGTTATTTTATAAGGGAAAGAAGTGATTTCGATATAGGGATTTAACCGCTTTAATGCTTTGACTGCCTCGTACGATTTATTCTTGCCAATTGAATCGATTGAAAAAAGAATTTGTCGGTGTAAATTTGAAAGGGTAACTACATCACCGTCAATAATGCCGATATTGCCAACTCCTGCCGCAGTGATATACTGTAAAACTGGGCATCCAAGTCCGCCTGCTCCAATAACCAATACACTGGCATCAGCCAATTTTTGCTGACCGAAAAGACCGATTTCATCAACCATGATTTGGCGAGAATAAAATGATTTTTCTTCTGTTGTTAGCATATAGTATTATGGTTAACCTCCAGCGAATGGGGGTAATAAAGCAATCGTTGTTACGTCACAAGAGGGGAGTTCATTGGTTAAAACACCATTTACAGCAACTTTAAATGTCATAGCATTCAATTCTGGATAACGATCAATAAATGATTTTTTTAAATCATGCGGTTCAGATAAATCTGAATCTGTCTGTATGATTTCTGAAGTCCTTTTCAGTTTTTCACCAATCATTCCAAAATAGGTTACGCTAGACTGCATATTCAAGCTTTTTTAATTCCTCCATCGTATTCACATTTGCAACTACATAACTTTCCAAATGGGGAAGCTCCTTATTCAAATCAATTATGTCGGCATTATTAGATGAAATAAACTGCCCCACTTTTAACTTGTTATTGACAATGTGTTCACCAAGATCCTTGATCAAGGAAGCATCATAAGCGCCAATTAAATGATGCAGTTGTTCACCATACTTAACAATTGTAATTGTCTTTTCCAATCCATTTTGTATCAGTGTTCTAAGTACCGCTTCGCTAATAAGCGGGATGTCGCAGCTTAAAATCAAATTTTTGACTGTAGTTGATTTAATAAGTCCCGTATAAATTCCTCCAAGTGGTCCTTTATTTTGGATAAGATCTGGATAAACTGGATATCCGAATTGTATATATGCGGGGTTGTTTGAAATGATGATTATATCTGAAATACCTGTTTTTTTTACGACATCAATCACGCGTCTAACCATAGGGATTTCTTTCATCGTTACCAATCCTTTATCGGTTCCCATGCGTGAACTTTTACCTCCAGCTAATATGATTGCCGTGAATTTCATTTGAAAAGCTCCATGTTTCGTAATTCATTTTGTAAAAACAGGTTATTTTTCTCATTCAATTGAGTAAATAATACAATGATTTTCTTACCTGTTTCACTCAATACAGATCCTCCACCATTTAAACCACCTGTTGAAACCACAACTAACGGATCTTTAAATTGGGTATTCATCGAACTAACCAATTCCCATGCTTTTTTATAAGACATTTTCATCGCTTTCGCTGCTTTTGAAATAGAACCAGTTGATTCGATTTGTTTCAATAACTCAATTCTTCCTTCTCCTAGAAATGTTCCATTCTCTGAATTGATCCAGATTCTGCTTTTGATATTGAATGTTTGAAGTAATTTCATTGCGTTCTATCTTAGAATACATATCGATCAAAATTAGCGGAAGGTTGCGGTTATAACTATGATTTATATCATACGATAGTATTATTGGATCGTGTAGACATCTACTAATTCATTCTTATCCCAATGCGCTTTATTTTCATCCAAGCGGATCAGACAATCTGCTTCGATAAATGAACTAAGCATGGCAGAACTTTGAGCTGGAAGAATTGTTACATGATCCTTGTTGATCTTTCCTTTTAATAAATAAGTGAGATTTGGTGACTTTTCAAAGTCTGTCGTTAATTTAACTTTCTTGTGGGTCAAATAGCTCGATTTTCTTCCAGTTAAGCTAGCAAGCGCATGCAGTACGTACATATAGAATGAGGTGAGGACTGCAGCGGGATTACCCGGCAAAGCAAAAATGATTGTTTCATTTTTCACTCCAAAAAACAGTGGCTTGCCCGGTTTCTGTTTTACGTTGTAAAATTGCTCGTCTACATTCAAATCGCTCAGAATTTTTCCTACAAAATCATAATCACCTACAGAAATACCACCAGTAATGAGCACAACATCATGAGTGTTGATTGCCTCATTGATTTTTTCTCGGATCAAATCATAAGAATCCTCAACCACGGAAGCAGTAGCCTGAAACCCATAAACAGACAACGCCGAAACTAATGTAGTTGTGTTTGATTCATAGATCTTGCCTGGTTGAAGTTTTGAGCCAGCCATCATTAATTCATTTCCTGTTGCAATGATTGCAATGTTGGGTTTACGAAATACCTTGATTGTTTTAACTCCCAATGTTGATAAAAAGCCGATTGCACCAGGGTTGAGGACGGTATTTTTGCGCACCGCGATATCACCATCATTGATTTGTTCTCCACACAATCGGATATTTTCTTCGGGTAAAATTGATCGAGTAACACAAATGCTATTTTCATTTCGAGTAACATCTTCTTGTTTGACAACGGCTTTCGTGTCATTGGGCAACATCGCTCCTGTAAATATGCGGCAAGCTT
>JAYSRF010000210.1:0-3116 GCA_043721195.1 Fluviicola sp.
TAGTTGGGAGAAGTTGGGGGCAAAATTCAGTGCAAACTGCCATTGATTTATTTACAGGAGATGCAGTTTTTGCGAATGCGAGTGTTGGTTTTTTGGCAATTGATGTAGCAACAGGTAATACGATTGCTTCAAAGAATCCAGCAACCTGTTTGTCTCCTGCATCTACCGTAAAATTATTTACAACTGCCACTGCTTTTCAGGTTTTGGGGAAAGATTATGCTCCAAAAACGCGTATTTACCTTGATGGAACGTTGGATGATAAAGGAGTTGTAAATGGAAACATTTGGATTCGTGGCGGTGGAGATGTTTCCATTGGAAGTCGTTATTACAATGCTGAAGGTAGGGAAGATACCTTGTTAAAAGCCTGGGTAGACACGTTGATGAAAATGGGAATAACGCAGATCAATGGTTCAATTATCACTGATGCTTCTGAGTTTGGTTATCAAGGTATTCCCGATGGTTGGAACTGGTCGGATATGGGAAATTATTACGGAGCTGGACCTTCTGGCTTGCCGATTTATGATAATATGCTGCGTTTTGTATTTAAATCTGGAGCATCATCTGGCGCGAAAACCACCTTATTAGAAACCATTCCAACTATTCCTGGATTGAATTTCCACAATTACATTAGTACTGGCGGAAGTGGCGATAATTCCTATATCTACGGTGCACCTTATTCGTTGGATCGTTTTGGAACAGGAACTTTAGCGCCGAAACTTTCTCGTTTTGTTGTGAAAGGAAGTTTGCCGGACCCAGAATTACAATTTGCGGAAGAAATGAATCGGTTGATGAAGGAACGCGGAGTTGTTGTGCGAGATACTGTTCAAACGGCTCGTCAACTGGCTTGGAAATCACCTTCTGTTCGCTATCCAGCTATGAAATTGTTGTATGAATACAAAGGAAAATCAGTGAATTCGATTGCTTGGTGGACGAATATGAAATCGGTCAATTTATTTGCAGAAGAACTTCTTTGCTGGATCAGTTATGGATCAAATGGAAATGGATCAACCGAAGCTGGAATTTCCAAATTAGAAAGTTATTGGACAGGGAAAATTCCTGTTTCTGGAATGTTTATCAAAGACGGAAGTGGACTTTCTAGAGGTAATGCCATTTCACCAAAGCATTTTTGTGATCTGTTACAATACATGGCACAGACAAGTAAAAACGCAGATGCATTTTATGCCACCTTACCAGTTGCTGGTGTTTCAGGTACACTTTCATCCGTATGCAAAAATCAGGTTGCGGAAGGTAAAATACATGCAAAAAGCGGTACAATGAATCGGATTAAATCCTATTGTGGTTATGCCGAAACGAAAAGTGGAAAACGCATTGCTTTCGCCTTCATTGTTAACAATTACAACTGCTCTGCAAATGCTGTTGTTGACCGAATGGAAAAAGTGTTCAATGCAATGGCACTGTACTGATTGACGGTTTTAAAACTATCCTTTTCTGCCTTGATACAACGGTCTAATTTACTATCTTTACGCGCTCGAAAGAATCGAAACTTTCTGCATTTACAACATGAAAACAGACGTGAAAAAAATAGAGATGGTAGATTTAGTGTCGCAGTACCAGCACATTAAACCAGAAATAGATCAAGCAATTCAAGAAGTTTTGGATTCAGCAGTCTTTATTGGAGGCTCTGTTGTTTCGTCTTTTCAGAAAAATTTTGAAACCTATCTTGATGTGCGTAATGTCATTCCATGTGCCAATGGAACGGATGCGCTGCAAATTGCCATGATGGCACTTGATTTGAAACCAGGCGATGAAGTAATTACTCCTTCGTTTACGTATATTGCTACTACAGAAGTGATTGCGCTTTTGGGATTGACGCCTGTTTTTGTAGATGTTGATCCAAAGACATTTTGCATTGATGCTTCCAAAATTGAAGCGGCAATTACCCCCAATACGAAAGCAATTGTTCCCGTTCATTTATATGGTCAAGCTGCCGATATGGATACGATTATGGAAATTGCCAATCGTCTTAACTTGTTTGTAATTGAGGACAACGCACAAGCAATTGGTTCTGATTACCATTCTGCAAGTGGAAAAGTGTCGAAAGTTGGGACAGTTGGGCACATCGGTTGCACTTCCTTCTTTCCATCCAAAAACTTGGGTTGTTATGGCGATGGTGGTGCAATGTATACCAACGACGATGAACTAGCAAAACGTTTGCGCATGGTTGCCAATCATGGTCAACGCGAAAAATACAAGCACGAAGTCGTTGGTTGTAATTCCAGATTGGATGCGATGCAAGCAGCAATTTTGAATGTGAAATTGAAGCGTTTGGATCACTACATTGATGCGCGTAGAGCTGTTGCAGACTATTACGATCGCGTTTTAGGAAGTTCTGAAAAAATCACAACTCCATTCCGTGATCCGAAATCAAAACACGTATTTCATCAATATACGGTTCAGTTATCTGGCGTAAGTCGTGATGATTTGCAAGCTTTTTTAGCTGAAAAGGGGATTCCTTCCATGATTTATTACCCGATGCCAGCTCACAAACAAGGTATGTTTAGCTCGTTTAAATTGGGCGATTTAGATTTACCAGTGACAGAAGAACTAACCAAAAATGTGATTTCTTTCCCCATTCATACTGAAATGGCAGAAGATCAATTGGCTTTTATTTGTGAACACATTCTGAACTTTGTTAACCAACACTAAATGAAAAAAATTGCAGTTGTAGGAACCGGTTATGTTGGTTTAGTTACAGGAACTTGTTTCGCTGAAACAGGAAATCAAGTGATCTGTGTAGACATTGACGAACAGAAAGTCAATCGTATGCGCAATGGTGAAATGCCGATTTACGAACCACATTTAGATGTGTTGTTTGAACGAAATATCAAAGCCAATCGCTTGTCATTCACCACCAATCTTGCAGAAGGAATCAAAGATGCTGAGATTATCTTTTTAGCACTTCCAACTCCTCCCGGTGAAGATGGATCGGCTGATTTGCGTTACATTCTTGGTGTTGCAGATGACCTTGGAAAATTATTACAAGACTATAAAGTAATCGTTGACAAAAGCACCGTTCCAGTTGGAACAGCTGAAAAAGTGCGAGAACGCATTGCGAAAAATGCGACAGTGGAATTTGATGTTGTATCCAATCCTGA
>JAYSRF010000211.1:0-3111 GCA_043721195.1 Fluviicola sp.
TTGCTTACTTTTGCATCATAAAACCTTATCTATGATGAATCGCTTAATCGCCATAATTACAATTTGTTTTTTTAGTAATGTGCTTTCTGCGCAGTCATTAACGCTACAGGATAATTGGTGGGAGCCTAATGGTGAAGTTAAAAGCATTGTAAAAGATAGTGCAAATAATCTTTTATACTTAGGAGGATCATTTACTTATATTGGCCCAAATGAAAAAAACGGTAGCCAAGTAAATGCTGAAACCGGAGAGGTTTCTTTTGAATTTGTTAATCCTAATGGAATAGTTTATGCGTCAATCTCCGATGGAAATGGTGGTTGGTATATAGGTGGTACTTTTACTATAGTAGGAGACAGTTTGCGAGATAACTTGGCACACATTAATCAGTTCGGATTAGTAACAAGTTGGAAGCCGGAAGTTAATGGGACGGTGTTTGCGTTGACGGAATCTGATTCCATCTTATACATTGGTGGAGATTTTACAACGGTGAACAATCAAGGCCGTAATTATTTAGCCGCGTTTAACAAGATTAGTGGAATGTTAATTAACTGGAATCCGTCAACTAATGGACCTGTATATACTATTGAATTTGGGGATGCAAACATTTACGCAGGTGGCAGCTTTAGTTTGGTGAACGGACAGAGTCATTCAAATTTTGTGCAGTTAAATCTATTGGGAGCTCCAACATCTTTAAATACAACAGTTAATAGCCAAGTTAATGATATTGTGTATGCTAATTCGGTAATATATTTAGGAGGTTATTTCACAGAAATCAATGGAGAGCTTAGAAGTCGAATTGCAGCTGTAAATTCATCTACTGGACTAAACGAATCACTAAATTTGGGAATAATTGATGGTAATGTAAATACTGTTTCCATATCAAATAATACGCTATTTATCGGAGGTGATTTTGATTTTATTGGCGGACAATATAGAAACAACGTTGCATCTGTGGATTTGCTTTCTGAAACATTAAATCAATGGGCTCCATTGGTGCAGACACCAGTATATGCGTTCTCAAATTATGGCTCGGAGATTTTTATAGGATGTACCAACGGTGCGTTTAATGAATCTGTAGATGTGCTATCTAAATTTGATGTAATCACCGCAGAAAAAATTGCATCTTGGAAGACGGATGCCGATGGTCATATAGCAACGATTAGTGTAGGTAACAACTCCATGTACATTGGTGGTGCCTTTTATTCTATTGGGGGAATGATAAGAAACAGACTCACTGCTATTGATATGTTAACTGGGGAAGCAACCGATTGGAATCCTGATGCAAACCATCGAGTTTTTGAAATGTCTTTATTAGATACTACGCTTTATGTTGCCGGGTATTTTTCACAGATTGGCCAGTCTAGTCGTGTAAGTATTGCTGCAATCAACACCAATACTGGCCTTGCGACATCATGGAATCCGAATCCTCAGACTCCAATAGAAGTAACAACGATCGTGCCCACAGATTCAGCAATTTATGTTGGGGGATATTTTTCGACTACAATTGGGGGGCAAACAAGACAAAATTTTGTCGTGTTAGATTCAGATTTAGGATTGGCTACTCCTCTTAATGTATATCAATTGTGTTGTTCTGCTGTAACAAATATGATTGTGGTAGATACTTCAATTTATATTTCTGGAAACTACTCAAGTTCAGGACAGCCATTTCTAATGGCGATAAACAAAAATACAGGAATCACAACAAATTGGAATCCAATGTTGAATGGTGGTATAGTGCAACATATGAAATATGAAGATTCTTTAATATATCTATCAGGTAATTTTACTGGAATTGGGGGTCAGACTAGAACAGGAATAGCGGCATTATCACCCGTTACCGGACTTGCCACATCTTGGAATCCAAATATATGGCCCTCTAACCCATTAGGAACACAGCTAGGTGTGTTTACAATTAACAGTTCAACTATATATGTAAACACATCTATTGGTATAACTGCAATTGATAGAATCAACTCTAATTTTTCCAATTTTGCATTACCAGGATCGGCATTTGAGTGCACCAATGAGCAATTGTTCATTGGAGGCTATTATTATTTTACTTTTAATGAACCCGTAAGAAATTTCTCGGTATTAGGAATCTGTTTTACCCAGCAATCTTACATTTCTGAGTTAAGTTGCAACGACTATTTATGGCCGGTTAACGGACAAACATACACTACTTCTGGTACCTATTTGGACACGATACTAACTGCGAATGGTTGCGATTCCATCATTACCTTAAATCTCACAATAGTCTCAACAACTTTCAATAATGAAACAATCACAAGTTGCAATGATTATTTATGGTCAATCAACGGACAAACCTATACGAATTCTGGAACCTATATGGACACCATTCCAAACGCAAATGGCTGTGACTCCATTATCACCCTCAATTTAACGATCATTCCAAGTTTACCATTAACCGTTAATTTATTTTCTCAACCTTCCGATGCCAATTTGTGTGTTGGAAATCTTAGTATTTCAGCTAATGGAGCACTTGATTTTACAGAAACAATTGACGGAGGATCACCCTTTACTCATTCAGGTTATATCTTGGTCAATGATCTTTGTCCTGGAGTGCATTCATTGTTTACAACAAACGGTTGTGGTGATACACTTACTCAACCTTTCGTCATCCCTGTCGATTCCAACTACATCTTCAACAATCCATTCATTGATTCTATTGCTGTTGATTCCTTGGGTGCAACCATAGAAGATTGTGAGATCTATTACAACGGCATCGATACTGCGTACATTGATTCCATCTTCGCCACTGGAAATACGGTAACAGTGATCTGGAACATTGTTGATTCAAACGGTTCTAACGTAGACACCTCGACGTATGAATTGAACAATGGCAATGGCGTTTATTACTTGCAATTGAGCATTTTCTGCCCTACAAAAGCATTAGGAGATTATTTCACCGTCACTGAAGCCATTTATTTCGAAGACGGGAATATCTCAACAGCCAGCTTAGCGGTTTTGGACGACGATCTGTTTCAACTTTTCCCGAATCCAACCAGCGACCTCATCACCATTCGTTTTGAAGCACCGAAAGCCGAATTGGTGATCTATGATGCGCAAGGAAAACACATTCAATCGCAAAACAT
>JAYSRF010000212.1:0-3107 GCA_043721195.1 Fluviicola sp.
GTCGCGATTAATCGCGACCCCACCATATCCCTCAGCTTTTTTAAAATCATTTATTCAACCATTCCTTAAAATCCCCTACCCGATCGCGACTCACAACAGCATCATCTGCTTGAATAAACGCTGAAGTAATCTTGAGGCGACTATTGAAAAAACTACTGACTTTTTGTACCGAATCAATATGGAGAATGATCTTGCGATTGATTCTAAAAAATAATGCGGGGTCGATTAATTGCTCCAATTGATCCAAGGTATAATCAACGGGATAGCGTTTCCCCAACTTGTTGGTCAATAACACAATGCCATCTTCGGAGATAAAATGATCAATGTCTTCCGATTTCACAGAAACAATGTGCTCACCCAGTTTAACCAAAAATCGGTTTTTGTGTGATTTTGTTTGTTGACTTTGAGCACTGATCAGGTTTTCAATCAATGCCGCATGTTGTTGTCTCGTAAGTTGATTGAATTTCTGGAGTGAACGCCTTAATTCATCTATGGAAATGGGTTTGAGTAAGTAATCGATACTATTCGTGCGAAATGCTTTGATCGCATATTGATCAAATGCCGTGGTGAAAATGACAGGAATGGTCACCTGGGTTTTTGAAAAGATGTCAAAACTCAATCCATCCGCTAAATGAATATCCACGAACAACAAATCTGCTGTGATGCCATTTTCAAACGCGTCTATGCTTTGTTTTACGGATTCAAACCGGTGAACGACCCGAATATCAGGATTTATTTTTGCCAACAAGGTCTCCAAATGGTCGGCCGAGAGTTGCTCATCTTCTATGATTATAACATTCATGGCGTCTTTAATAAAGGAATTTGAACGCTGAAATGCGTGGTTGTTTCATTGACCAGAATTTTCGCATCGGTGAAAAATTGATACCGCGATTGGATATTCTTTAAACCAGTGCCAGAGCTTTCTTCTGCTGAAGCGCGCAATTTTAGGGTATTCTCAACAATCAAAGTTGCTTCTTCCGATCGAATGGAAATCGTCAATGGAAAAGCGGAAGAAATTTCATTGTGCTTAATCGCATTTTCAATCAGTAATTGCACAGACATCGGCGGTATGTAACTTTGCAATGAGTTTTCGCAAATGTGAATGTCAAACTTCAAGTTGGGTGAATATCGGATATTGAGCAAATAGGTATATGAATCCAAAAATCGCATCTCTTCTTCCAATGTTACCAACTCACTGTTGTGACTATCCAATAGGTAGCGATACACTTTTGACAATTGGTGAATGAAGTCAACCGCTTTATCTTGATCTTTGTATACCAAAGATGAAAGCACACTCATGTTATTGAACAAAAAGTGTGGATTGATTTGGTTTTTCAGGTTTTCCAATTGCGCTTGAGTGCTTGCTGCTTTGTGTTTTTCCACTTCAACTAAGGTGTTTTTCCAGTGTTTGAAAAATTGATTCCCAATTTCAACTGCTAACAAAATCACAGAAATCAATGTCCCAAAGACAATTGAGATCACAAAAAATTGAGATTGCTGATCACTCGGAATGGGACAAACGTAATGGTTGTATGTCCACATTGCACTGTAAATGACCAAAATACTGTAAGACGAATTCAACATTAATTGAACAAGAATCCGTGTGCCAGCTCTTTCAACCCAAGGAAGGCGTTTGTTCAACCAATGATCCAATCGCAAACTGCCTTCCCAAATAAATATGGTAATTAATATACAAAGGAATAAATCATTCCATTCGTTGTGAATAATCTGTTCAACTTTGGGTGGTGCAATAAAATGTAACACATAGGAAATGATAACTCCTACCAAAATCATATAAACAAAACGAATGTTCTTTTTCTTCATCTCATAAAATTAGGAAAAGTGGGGAGTTATTGTCCCTCCCCCTTTCCGAGTAATGCAATTTTGCGCAGTTGTTGTTCTCTGAACTCTGGTTTCGATTGTCGAATAGGACCAACATACGTTACTTTCACTGGTTTTACACCTGAAAAATCTAATGTTGATCGTTTGAGTTGATTCACACTTGGTCGTCTAAAAAACAAACGGTATGACCAACTAGGCTGATCCAAGGTTGTTATAATACGGGCTGTTTTGCCTTTTAATAATTTATCCCACCAAACTGAGTTTTCACGGTATTTAAAAGCGAATCCCGGTAAAAAAACACGATCAATGAATCCCTTTGTTAATGCTGGTAAACCTCCCCACCAAACTGGGTGAACCCATACTAAATGGTCTGCCCAGAGAATCAGTTCTTGCGCTTTCACTAAATCAGGTTCTAGTTCAATCCGCTGCTGATATCCATAAGTCAATGATGGTTCAAACTGAAGATCGCTGATGATTAATTCCTGTACTTCTGCACCCGCTTCCCGCGCTCCAGTTGCATACGCTTGTGCCAACGCATGATTGTAGCTATCTGGATTGGGATGCCCATTAATGATTAACACCTTTTTCATGGCTCGAATTAAAATTGAATTTTATAAACGAAATTCGGGAAGAATCCAATTTGATACGCTGTATTGATTCCGTTGGTAATAGGATTGTAACGCTCAGCAAAAATATTCTTGCGATTGGTCACATTTTGCACATCAAAGAAGAACGATTGCGACACATTGCGTTTTGCACTATTCATGGTGAATCCCATTTTTACATCCAATCGAAAGAAGTCTGAATAGCGAGCTGTATAAGCATAATCGTCTCCTTTTAATACCTGTTGTTGCGCAATTTGTGAAGCCACTAAATCAACTGGTGTATAATGACGACCCCCAGCTTGTGTCATTTTGACATCAATTGTAATTGCATTGCGTTTCGCTTTTCCTACTTTGATTTCTTTTCCGACCAAAATGTTGTAAACGAACTTTCCGTTAAATGCTGTATTGCGTTCTACACCATCACTTCCTTTGTATTTTGCTTCGTAAATGGTTCCCGTGATCAATCCATAATAACCTTTGCTAAAGTATTTTTCAATGGTCAACTCCGCTCCATAATTGCTTCCCGTTCCTTTGTTCTCAAGCTGAGATTGTTCTGTTGGGAAAAAAGATGCACCTGCATTCAACATCGAAAAACTACTAGCTGCTGTTGTAATCGGAATGTTGTTCAACAATTGGTAATACACTTCTGTTTTTACTCGC
>JAYSRF010000213.1:0-69520 GCA_043721195.1 Fluviicola sp.
AATATAAAAATGGATGTTTATTGTTTCGTGATTTTAAGCGTTTGAACACGGCCATTTACCTCAACATTCAAGAAATAAACACCTTTTCCTTCACGAGAAAGATCAATTTCTAAACTAGTTGCTGTAAACTGTGATTGGTTGTGCACCAAACGACCAGTGACATCAGTAACAGTCAATTGTTCTACTGGAACTTCAATTCCGAATGAAACGGTTACTACACTCGAAGTTGGGTTTGGGTACAATTGAATTGCTAAATCAGCAAATTCGTTGATTCCGATCAAATTATAGTTTGTACAAGCACTTGTTGACGAACATCCATCAACTGTTACTTCTACTGCGTAATTTCCATTCACAGTTGGAATAAAGGTTTGATTAGTTGCCTGAGCAATTGGTGCATTATTCGCATCGCAATCTAACCATTGATACCCTGCATTTGATTCACCAACTTGCATGCTACCTTGATTGATCGTGACCGTTATGTCTACTGGTAATTGTACAGTTAAATTGGTTGTAACAGTACTATCGCAACCGCCAGAAGCAGTCAAAACGTCCACATAATTTCCTGAAGTAGTATAGGTTGAAGAACCCACAGCAACTGAATCACCAGCACATACTGTTAACGTTTGCGAAGATCCAATAGCTTGTAAAACCATTAAATTGGTTGTTACCGTACTATCACAACCACCAGAAGCTGTTAGAACATCTACATAATTTCCTGAAGTCGTATACGTTGAAGAACCCACAGTAACCGATTCACCAGCACACACTGTTAAGGTTTGGGAAGATCCTAGAGCATTTAAAACAGTTAAATTGGTTGTTACGGTACTATCACAACCACCAGAAGCAGTTAGAACATCTACATAATTTCCTGAAGTAGTATAGGTTGTAGAACCCACAGTAATTGAATCACCAGCACATACGGTTAAGGTCTGGGAAGTTTCGATGATCGATACATTGGCACTATATCCTATAACTGGAGTGATTGAACCTGCACCACTAACAGCACCATTTACATCAATACGAATGCGACCATTTGCGCCATTTCCACCTATGCCAAAATAAGGAGTGCCAGCAATAGCTGATGCTCCACCAGTTCCACCAATTGCAGAAATAGTACCATTGTTTGTTATCGTTGGGGCAGTAATCCAAATTGCACCACCAGAACCAGCGCCGCCGCCGCCACAATTTCCTGTTCCATCTGAACCACCATTTCCACCATTACTTTGAATAGAACCAGCTGCTCCAATAAGAATTGAATTGGCACTCAGTGAAATGATTCCACCACCAGCGCCACCGCCTCCAGCGCCACAATCGTAGCCTCCAGAACCTCCGCCTCCCCCTGAACCAGCTAAAAGACTAGACAATTGGACATCTCCATAAGTGCTTCCTGCGAATCCACCTACACCGCCAGAAGCCAAGCCATTTGTTGCATAACCAGCACCACCACCGCCTGACCATCCTGCGCCTTTTGTACTCACACCCCCGGTATTGAAACCATCTGTTCCATCAATAGGTCCTGTTGAGGAAGCATAAGAGCCACCGCCGCCATTTCCACCACCAGCAACACCAATTCCACCTGTTCCACCAGCTGAAAATGTTACACCATTATTTCCATTAGCACCACTTACACTAAGGACTCCATTAAGGGTTGCCGTACCAGTGCAATAGACAATTAAGGGTGCTGTCCCTGTTACGGTTACGGTCACACCAGAATCAATCGTAAATGAAGTGAAATTGTAGGTACCCCCAGCAATTGTTGTAGTTGATGATGCTAAATAAGCGCCATCAACACCAGTTCCATAAGTAACACAGCCTTGTGAGAAGCTAATGAACGGCAATAAAGCAAGGAAAAGTATCGTTGTTATTTTCATAGTAATTGTTTAAATCATTGCAAAAATAGCCATTTCAAAATTGACAACTAAAATTAGTTCTAACAAAAGGGTATAAAAAAGGCGCGAGATGAATCCCGCGCCTTGGTAATAGTATAAATCTTTTACTTAGTGCTTTGTGATTTTCAACGTTTGAACACGACCATTTACTTGAACATTCAAGAAATAAACACCTTTACCTTCACGAGAAAGATCAATTTCTAAACTATTTGCTGTAAATGATGATTGGTTGCGTACCAAACGACCAGTAACATCAGTAACAGTCAATTGCTCTACTGGAACAACTATTCCGAATGAAACTGTTACCACTCCAGAAGTTGGATTTGGATACAGTTGAATCGCTAAATCATCCATTTCGTTCATTCCAACTAAATTGTAAGCAACGCACGCTGATGTATCTGTACAACCATTTAAGGTTATTTGTACCGCATAACTACCATTCACTCCAGGTGTAAATGATTGCAATGTTTCACCAACAACTGGCACGTTTCCATTACAATCGATCCATTGGTATGTTGCTCCATTTTGGCTAGAAGCAAGAACGCCAGCAGACAAAGATGTTGCAGTGTTAATATTCGTTTGTGTTACAGCAACACTTTGACATGTTCCAGCTGTTACACACCCACCTTCACCACGTACAAAATAAGTACCTGGTGTACTTACACTGATACTTGTTCCTGTACCAACTGATGTACCACCACATGAACCTGAATACCATTGCCAGTTTGTAGCGTCATTCAAGTTACCTGAACCAATACTCAATGTTGTTCCAGCTCCTGGGCAAAACACAGTTGTTCCCGCAATCGTTGGACTATCAGGATTGGTACAAGGAATTGTTGGTGTATAACAAATTTCCAAGCCCCAAGAAGCTAAACTTCCTCCATCTTGGTTGGCACCATCGACAACCGTTAATGTCCATGTACCAGCCATATCCTCACCATCAAACGCCGATAAGACATTCTGAGGTTGGTAAGCATTTCCATCCGTTGGAGGGCAAGGAAGCGTTGCACTTGCTGCTTCATCATCCATGATTACATCAAAGTTATCGGAACTTGTACAAATTCCACCAAACAAGGTAACAGTTGTTCCTTGAGGAGAAGTCAATGAGAAGGTCAAATCTTCAATGTATGTATGTGTTCCAGCAAGATTCACAACATTCAAATCATTGATTGTTGCGTTGGTTCCAACAGTCAACGTAGAAGTTACAGTTGGTGTTCCAGTTGCAGTTATCGCGACTGGAATATTTGTGCTTGAGAAGATTCCACAACCTGAAGTTGTAAACGAGAACACACTTGAATTTCCAGCATTTGAACAAGAATTGTAGGAATTAATTCTCCAATAATAAGTAGTTGAAGCCAACAAAGTAGTTGCTGAATAACTAGTTGTTGTCAATCCAGTAGTGCTTTCTACAATGTTCGTAAACGCAGCATCTGTTGCAATTTCAATATCATAAGACATACCTGCATTCGCGTTGGTCCAAGTGAACGCAACAGGAGTAGCAGCTGATGGCTCTGTATCTATCGGTAAAGTAAGCGTAGAGACAACTGATGTATTCGTAGAAACAGACATGGTAGCCGAAGCTGTATGGATTCCTGAAGTGGAATTTCCTTGAACAGTAAACGGATAAGAACCCGGTGAAACACCAGCTGTTCCAGAAATTGTTAACGTACTAGAAGTTCCTGGAGTCACTGGATTCGGAGAGAAACTAGCTGTTAATCCAACTGGTAAACCTAATGCAGAAAGTGTTACAGGATCTGAATACGAACCTATTTGTCCAACTTGGATAGAGAACACACCATTACTTCCTTGACAAGCACTGATTGCATTATTGGTAATGTTTATTGTGTAATCATTTGTAGCCGCAGTAATAGTGAAAACATTGTTCGAGATATCGAAGAACGTTCCATTTGCACATATAACCATAATGATGGCTGTAGTAGTAGCTGAATTTGGAGCAGTTACTGTTTGACTTCCATCATTTGGTACGTCGTTCGCTAGCACTGAAAAAGTTGCTCCACCATCCAATGAAATCATTACATCAACATTGGCGCAAGAAACAGGTGCAATATCTGTGTTAGCAACTGTCCATGTAACAGTTTGTGTTGAACCACCAGACCAAGTAATTCCAGCAGCTGTTGGATAGGTGACAACAAACGGACCAGCACTTGAAGTTACGGTCAATGTTAAATCATCGTGGTCATTACAACCGCCATTGATTTCATTATCGCGCACAACTACACGGAAATTCATTGTTCTACTGACAGTAGGAAGCACTTCCCAAGTATAAGGACCACCTGCTAAAATGGTCGCAATTTTAGGGAAATAACGTGTTGGACTTGTACTTGGCGTAAACGAACGGAAATTGGGTCCATTAGTTGAAGTTGCAACTGGAGGCTGTGTACTGTTTTGGTTATCCATTTGTTCCCAGCAATACGTTAATACATCACCATCTGGATCAGTAGCAACAGCTGTTAAAGCAAATGGTGTATTGGCAGGAATTGTCACATTACCAACGGTTGAAGAAATGGTTGGAGCAGTTTGAGATGGAATCGTTGTCACTACTGGACAAGTATGACCTGCGCCAGTAATGAACGTTCCAATCTCTTGTAAGGAAATACCATGGAAATGGTCATCTGAATTACTTTGAACATCCATTGGCGAGCAAATTCCTGCATAAGCCATGATGGTTGAGCCGCTTCCAGGTTCCATTGCAGTTGCGTTATTGCCGTTCCCATTACAAGAACCTGCATTTCCACGGAACGTATGATTTCCACTGAATTCGTGACCCATTTCATGTGCCACATAATCAATATCAAAAGGATCACCAACTGGTGCACCACTTCCTGTTACACCTCTTGCTTTTTGTGAATTTGAACAAACAACACCTAATCCAGCTAAACCACCACTATTGGTTCCGAATACGTGACCGATATCATAGTTAGCAGAACCAATTACTGTCGTAACGTTTGTTTGATTTTGTGTAATCATGCTCCCTGGATTTCCATTCGTATAAGGATCCGTTCCAGAATTGGTATAAATCAATAAGTTATTATTGGAAACAATGGTCATTGTAATTGCCATGTCACGCATGTAAACTCCATTAACACGATTCATCGTAGTCACTTGTGCCGCTTGCGCCAATGCAACTGTTCCACCTTGAAAGGTTGTGTATTCGGCTGTTGCAGCCAATGCCAAACGATAGGTTCTTTTTTGACAGGTTCCAAAGCTTTTGGTTACTGGAATCCCATCTAATTGGCTTACATCGGTTGGAGCACCTTCAACACCACATTGGAAGAATTTGTTGGAAACAAAGTCTGCTTTTGAATAGATAATGTAATGTGCTAGATCTCCGCCTCCAAACGAGTAAGGGTCAATGAACATGGAAGGTTTATCAGGAAACAAAAACATGGCGTGAAATCCTTGTGGAGTAAGGTCTAATTTCACGATTTCGCCACTTCCATCCATTGGCACACCATCAAATGCACGAATTTCAGGGAAATTAGCAGCCAAGTGCTCATGCATGGTTGTGTTTTCATGTACTTGGTACATTCCAAACGTTCCATCTGCTTTTGGCAATTCAATAAAAACGGGAATGTAAGTGGGATCGGTAATGCGTTTTGCTGTGTTTAATTTTTCCCGAATTGCATCCACATCTAATTTGAAGGTGAGGTACTTTGTTGGGATAATGTAACGCGTTCCGACTGACGGAATTTCAGATTCTTGGATCTTTCGCCAAGGACCTTTCTCGTGTTTTTCTTGACCGTAAACAGTCCAAGTACTTGACGCGACAAGGAGAATCGCACCAAGAAAGTGTAGCATTTTTTTCATTTTCGCATAGTTTTAGGGTATTAAACTAAGCGTTTTTAGTAAGTTAACCAAACAATTGGCGAAAGAATAGTTAAGTATTGAACAGTTTTTCAAAAAAATGCTTAAAACAACAAGTGTTTTACAGTATTTCCATTATTGATTAATTGCATCAATGATTCAATGCCAATTTGAATATGGCGATCAACAAATTCTGAAGTAACTTTACTATCACTTTCACTGGTTTTCACACCTTCTGGCACCATTGGTTGATCAGAAACAAGCAATAATGCCCCTGTTGGAATTTTATTCGCAAAACCAACCATAAAAATAGTAGCTGTTTCCATATCAATAGCCATGACGCGAATTGCACTCAAATAGGATTTAAATGCTTCATCATGTTCCCACACTCTGCGATTGGTTGTATAACAGGTTCCTGTCCAATAATCATGACCTAAATCTCGAATGGTAGTAGAAATGGCTTTTTGCAAAGCAAATGCGGGTAATGCTGGAACTTCTGGTGGGAAATAATCATTACTCGTTCCTTCACCACGAATGGCAGCAATTGGAAGAATGAGATCACCTACTTCGTTTTTCCTTTTTAAACCACCACATTTTCCCAAAAACAATACAGCCTTTGGTTTGATGGCTGAAAGTAAATCCATACAGGTTGCAGCTGAAGCACTTCCCATTCCAAAATTGATAATGGTGATCCCATTGGCTGTTGCACATTGCATGGGTTTGTCTTTTCCTATTACAGGAACATCATGCAAAGCAGCAAATTTATCGAGATAATTGTGAAAGTTGCAAAGCAGTATATACTTTCCGAAATTTTCTAGTTTCTCACCTGTATAGCGTGGTAACCAATTCTCAACGATCTCTTCTTTTGTTTTCATGTGTGTGATTTCAACAAACTTAGTTCTTCACAGACAGATTCACAAGTTGTTGGAACAGAATATTCTGCTAAATCGATTATGTAGGAACGGGATGCATTCTGTTCCCATTAAATATTGGTAAATCTAGGAACGGGATGCCTCCCATTCCTACACGATACATCCTGTTATTTATAGATTATAAATCTTGCTGAAAAACATCTATTTTTTCGCAATCAATCCCCAAAAAGTTGAACGATTAATACCCGTTGCTTTTATTTCAGGATAAGCTTCTGTGAAACTTGTTGGAATTTTAATTTTCTTGCGTTTATCCCATTGCATTTTGTAGGCTGCAATTCCGGTTTCTGATACTTCAATGTAATCCATTTCTTGTTTGGTATGTGTTTTCCAGAAATAGGTTTCAGGTGTGCGGTTGGCAAGTGCATTTGCTTTTCTACGTTCAGAGATCACCCAGTTTTTCCACAATAAATCGCGGTCATTTCGGAATTCCAAGGCTTGAAATTGACGAATCAGCGCATTCCGAATGCCGTTGTCGACAAAATAAACGGTATGACTTTTCTTTAATTCGTAGCGGTGTTCATTGTAATAAGTAGGCAGCATAAACAACAAATGTGCTTTTTCCAATAATTGGATGTAGCGTTCAACTGTTTCATTATCCAATCCACATTGTTGACCCAAATCATTGTAACTGATTGCTTGTCCAATATTGAATGCCAACAATCGCAGCAGTTGAATCAATTGTTCACTTTTATTAATACGATCCGTTGCTCCCAACTGCGTGAATATACTTTCTTCCAACAACTGAATAAGTAGCTGATCGGCTTGATCTGGATTGGCAACAATTTCTGGATAATAACCAAAAATCAATCTATTTTCAACAGCTTTTTCTTCTGCGCCTAATCCATTGAGCTGGGCCATTTCTGGATAAGACAAAGGAAAAACAACCAATTCCAATCCTTGATATCGCAATGCTTCCCACAATTCTTCTTGTAAAACGGGTTCAAAAGAACAACACAGAATGAGGTTTTCAATCTGATCATTTCCCAATGCATCATCAATAATGGCTTGCAACTCTGTCAGGTATTGCGCTTCTTCAACAATTACAATTGATTTTCCCTGAATATGTGCATTAAATGTGGCAACAGCGTCAATGGTTTTTTTAATTGATTTATCGCTGCAATCGATGGTGATCACACGATCCATTTTGGAACTCAAAACGGCATTTAGTAACGTTTTTCGCCCAGATTTTCGTGGACCTCGCAGTACAATAATTTTACTTTCGGCTAATTTTTCTGTTACTATCGGTTGAAGGGAACGCTCAATCATACTTGTAAATATTTCCCCAAAACTAGTTGTATTTCGATCTATTCCATTGATTCTTGCGAAAATGAATGAACAATGGGTGTTGAAAACAGGGTAAGTGGGTGATTTATTGAATAATTGTAGAGGTGTTTTTCTTCTTGAAGGGTAGCTCTAAAGTTGAAAAACAGTAATTAAGAACACTTCACCCTCCTACCATCGGCTTCAATCTTATCAGATTGACCTTCGTCTTCAAAAGCCTAGCTTTTTCTTCCTCCCTCATTTTATACTCCAACTTCGAATGCATATTTTTTTAAAAAGGGAGGAGACAAATCATGGGTATCTGTTAAACAATCCGTTAGTTTAAGATCAAGCGATCAAAATACTTTTTCGGTCGGTCGGAGTGCATGAATTTATTGCCACCATAACAAATGAGGATGTACACATGGTCGTCTTTGATCATGACACGCCGCCATTGTAATCCTTTCCATTCATCGAGGTACATTCCTTCGACAGCTACTAAACCATTTTCTAGGGTTTTTTCCACAGGACGCTGCCGTTGATTATCGATAAAATCGGCTTTAAATTCAGCTAATTTTTCTGTATTGTTGCGAATAATGAGCTCATAGGTATTTCCTTGCCCCAATTCTTGGTAAATAAATCGGTAATCTTCTTTTGAAGAGAATTCCAACGGTTTTCCGGAAAGATCGATGGAAAAATGAAAGATTGAATCTTCAACGGTATATTTTCTCCAACTATTGACTGTATCGCGCGCTTCTAACGGTTCACTGCTATAGGTTGCTTTCACCAAACGAACTGAATATCCTTTTGAACGCAAAAGTTGAAGAATTCCATCTGTTCCATGTAAGTGACCAGATCCAACAGCGCAGAAAATCGATTGTTTTTGCATCAATGTATCCAATCCATTTGCCATTACTACATTGCGTCTTGTTATCAATGTTTCATAGGCTCCTGGAACATTTTCCAACTGCGATTTCAGCATTTTGCTCAACGTAGCAATATCCCCTTGAATGTACGATTGAATAAATGCCTCCTTGGAAAAGAGTAAACTAGAAAAAGTAGAGCGAGCACTAATGGTACTGATTTTTTCTAATGCTTTCAACTGATCTTCTAAACCTTCGAGTGGATAAAAATCCTTTCCACCACAATGACCCGCTTGTTGCAACCATGCATCAATAAATTGAGGTCTACCATCTTCGCTACCATATACGGTTTTTGTTGCTTCTCGCGAATTGGTGTAAGGTTTGTTGTTGGCAAGTACTTCTAGGTTGAATAAATCCAAACGCACATCGTATTCATCAAAAAGTGCGGAAATATCGGTTTCTAAAACAACGGCTTCTGCTTTTTGAAATGCTATGTATAAGCTGTCTGGAAATTGAAACAATCGTGGGTCATTGGAATGCATACTTCCAAATAAGTAGCTTGTTTTCTTAAGTTGCTTGCCTTTGATTTCCCACAACAATTGGTATTCTTCTGTTGATTGCGCCAACGATTGTTGCACAGTTAGTAAGAAAAATAGGACCATTAATTGTTTCATGTGTTTACTCAACTTGTTGTTAACGAGATCGAACCTACGCATTTTTATGTTGACTGCTGGAAAATTCACTTGTTTTAACAATCTATTCATCTGAGTTTTATACATCAATTCGCAGATGAAGTCTCACCACCGATCAATCGATCGACATGTATATCACCAAATGCATAAGGTATGTAAGCAAGCGATGGAATTTTTTTGGTAAGAATAATCGGTGTTGTTTTCCCCAACGAAATGGTTCCATGTGTTGCTGATAAACCCATTGCGTAGGCTGCATTTATCGTGAGTGCATTCAATGCTTCTTCTGGTGTCATCTTCATTTTTACACAAGCCAAAGAAAAGATCATGCCTAAATTGGCGCATGGCGTCGAACCTGGATTAAAATCACTCGCAAGAGCAACAGGTAAACCTGCGTCTATAAATGCTCGTGCATTGCCATAAGGAATTCCTAAAAAATGGGAACATCCCGGCAAAAAAGTAGGCATACAACCACTTCCTTTTAAGGCAATCAGATCTGAGTCGTCGTATTCTTCTAAATGATCGACCGAAAGCGCTCCGCAATTCACAGCAGCTTGAACTCCACCTAAAACAGAAAATTGATTCACATGTACTTTTGGAAGCAATCCATACCGTTTCCCAGCTTCTAAAATCTGTGTCATTTCTTCTACGGAGAAATAATTGCGTTCACAAAAAGCGTCGATGTAATCTGCCAGTCCTTCTTCAGCGATTTTGGGAAGCATCTCATCAATGATCAGTTGGATGTATCCTTCATGATCTTCTTTAAACACTTGAGGAAAGGCATGTGCGCCTAAAAATGTAGCTTTGATGGCAATTCCTGATTCCGACTTTAGTCGTTTGATGACACGCAGCATTTTTAATTCAGCTTCTACGCTCAATCCATAACCTGATTTGATTTCTATTGCTCCAGTACCATAACTTTTCATGCGTTCAATGCGCATCATTGCATCACTGAACAATTGTTCTTCTGATAAATCGGCTAATTTCCGCGCAGAATTCAAAATCCCACCACCTTTCAAGGCTATTTCTTCATACGACAATCCATTGATACGGTCTACAAATTCTTCTTCACGACTTGCTGCAAAAACGGTATGCGTATGTGCATCACAAAATGCGGGCATTACATAACAACCATCTGCATCAATCACTTCTAAATCCCGCCAATCGGTAATTCCACCCCAATCACTCATTGCTCCATAAGCTACAATTACACCATCTTCCATTGCGAGAAAAGCGTCATCGATGGCAGGTAAAATTTTCATTTCAGCGCCCGATTTGAATGCAGGAAATGATTCACCCACTTGTAAGAGCGATTTGATGTTTTTAATGAGGATTTTTGACATGGTGCAATTTTACGGAATCTCTTATTAATTATGAATTATCAATTGAAAATTATCAATGAGATTCAATCTTACCTTTTCAATTTTCAATTTTACATTTTCAATTCATAATTCCAAAATCAATCTTTCATTTGCTCCAATACTAAGCGATAGGCTGTTTTGATATTTTCATCGCATGGACCTTTCAAGAATTGGTTGAGGATTGAACGAAATGCCTTTGCTTTTTCCTTATCAGATGGGTCAAAATTATAAGCTGCTTGAGCTGATACGATTTTCTCCAATAATTCAGTACAATTGACTTTCTTGGAATAATTACTTGATTGATCATTGGTAAGAATGATAAAATTATCTTCATCACCAACAATATATTTTACGCTAAACTCTTCTCCAATTGCCGGTAGCATCCACCTGTCGGATTGAGGATAAAAAATGTCGTTGTTGTTGACAAACTCCGCATTTAGTGTTTTCCCTTCTTTGGTTTTGATCAAACAATTGTATTGGTATTCTGGAACATGATTTACAATTACTGATGTTGGCTCAATACTGATCACAACCCCTGTTCCATTTACTCCATTTTTAAAAACATAAGAAGTATTCCAATCGCTTCCTTTTATAAATCCGATAACCCCGATTACAGGTAGGAGAAGTAACCACATACTCCGTTTTGGGGAACGTTTCACCAATAATACCACAAGTAAAACGGGTATCGTTATCATTAAGAAAAGAAGCAAAAAAGGATGAGTTGCGCAAAAATGCAAAATGGATGAAATCATAGTGTATTGATAAGTCGTTTGTTTTTCAAATATAGTTTATTAAAGACGAAAGACCGCTACGCTTTAAGACTTAAGACTGGAGACGGAAGACTAAAGATTAGTTTCTTAAAACAATCTATAGTCTTAAAGCGAAGCGGTCTTAAGTCTCTGTCTCTTGTCTCAAAAATCAGTCTATTCGTCTAATAAACAACTAAACATTGTTCTCTGAATCAAGATTTCACTACTTTACATCACGGAATTGTTACTACAATATGAAAAAAACATTAACTACACTTGTGTTTGGAATAGCATTAAGCGCTCATTTTCAAGCTCAAACCTACCCTGGAGGAAGCGGTGCAATCATCGATTTTCAAACGGTTGAAATACCTATTACTGTTACCGGATTGAGTCCAACCACGTTGGATACAGTAAATTTTGGTTTAGAACAAGTTTGCATTAATCTGACACACACTTATACGGGTGATTTAACGATTTCGATTGTTGCACCTGATGGAACTTCAGCCAATTTAGCAGCCAGTGTTGGTGGTGGTGGAGATGATTTTACCAATACCTGTTTTCGTTGGGACGCATCTTTAGGTATTGCAGCTGGTTCGCCTCCATTTACTGGAACATTTAAACCTTCTGGTCAAATGGGGCTTGTCAATAACGGTCAAGTTGGAAATGGAATATGGAAAATTGTGGTTGCAGACAATGCCGGTGGCGACGAAGGAAATGTGACCAATTGTTCCATCACATTTGGAAATGCTCCTGCAACTTATTTTGCTTTTTCTGAATCGGATTTACCCATCGTTGTGATCAATACCAATGGTGGAACGATAGTAAACGATCCTAAAATCATGGCTGATATGGGAATTGTTGACAATGGACCTGGTGTTCGAAATCATGTCATCGATCCAAAAAACGGTTACAATGGAAAAATTGGGATTGAAATTCGTGGAAATTATTCAGCTTCTTTACCTCAAAAACCCTACAATCTTGAATTGTGGGATGTGAATGGAAATACCATTGAAGCTCCTATTCTCGGTATGCCAATTGAATCGGATTGGTTGTTATTGGCCAATTACAATGATAAATCCTTTGCTCGCAATGCCTTGCCGTTTCAGTTATTTGATTCTATGGGACATTATGCTGTAAGAACGCGATTAGTAGATGTTGTCATCAATGGTGAATACCGTGGAATCTATCTTTTGAGCGAAAAAATCAAACGGGATACGAACCGAGTAGATGTTCCCAAATTGGATCCAACAGAAATTGCAGGCGTAGATGCTACTGGAGGTTATATGATCAAAATCGATTATTGGGACAATAACAACTCGTGGCTTTTGGGTCATAGCCCAATTGGTTATCCGGGATTAGATATTCACATGGTGTATTATTACCCAAAGGAAACTGAAATTGTATTGCAACAACGCACTTATATTCAACAATTCGTTGAGTCGTTTGAAACAGCTTTATATGGAGTGCAATTCGATGATCCTGTGAATGGTTACCGTCAATTCATCAGCACTTCAACCTTTGTCGATTATTTTATCATTAGTGAGTTTACACGGAATGTAGATGGCTACAAAAAAAGCCGCTTTTTCTACAAGAATAAAGACAATATTGATGGAACTTTCCGCAAATTGAAAGCGGGTCCCGTTTGGGATTTTGATTGGTCATTAAAAGACATCGACGCTGGTTCTGATGATGGATCTGGCTTTATGTATGGCAATGTAAATCAAGATGTGCACGCTCCTGGTTGGTACATTCGCCTATTAGAAGATACTGTTTTTGCGAATGAATTGCGTTGTCGTTACGATGATTTGCGTCGTACTATTTTGAGTGAAACTGCTCTTTATGCTAAAATTGATTCGATCGCAAATTTGGTAGATGAAAGTCAGGCTTGGCATTACCAAGTTTGGGGAAGTTTAGGTCAAGCTACTGGAACACCAGAAGTTCAAGCGCCAAGTCAAACATACGCAGATGAAGTGCAACGCTTAAAAGACTGGATTGATCGTCGTTTAACGTGGTTGGATGCCAATATGCCTGGAACAATGAATGGTTGTAGCATGGCTGGAGTAAATGAATTGGCAGGAAACACCACTATTGTTGCGTATCCGAATCCATTCAACGGAACAATCCAAGTGGAATGGGCGCACGGAAATTTGAGCGGTTGTACAATGCGTTTGCGTGACGAAACAGGGCGATTGTATCGTGAAGTGGAAATCGAGAACAATTCATTAGTAGACGGAGCCTTTAGCCTTTCCAATTTGGAAGAACTTTCACACGGTGTTTATTTTATAGAATTGACACGAGGTGATGATCAAACAATTTTAAAGATTTTGAAATAAATTAGTTGAATGACTAGAAGAAAGCGGGGTGATTATTGATTACTCCCCTTTTTTAGTTTAATAAACTGACCATCTACAAGTCTTAGTTTTTGATAATCTTCTCAGTGAATACTATAATTTGTTTTCTTTTTCGAACCGAATTGAGGTTAATATTGGCAATTGTTTCTAAGTAATTCCTCCACTTCAGAACCGAATTGTTCTGTAAACCCGTATTGAAGTGCCAGTTGTAAATCGGCACACGCCAATTTGGATTTATTTTGTGCCAAGTAGATCAGGGCGCGATTTCGATAGGCGTACGAATTAGAAGGGTATATTTTAATCGATTTTTCCACATCAATCATTGCTCCTTTCAGGTCGTTCAATTGCAATTTACTGTAAGAACGGTTGTTGAAGGTATATGGATCTTTCGGTTCAATTTCAATTTGCCTATTGAAGTACGTTATTGCTTCCACATTTCGCCCCATCTTCTGATACAAAAATCCAATATTCGCATTCACCCCAATAAATTCAGGATCTATTTCAAGAATTCGAAATAAATAGCTCAAAGCTTGATCGCGCTTACCTAGTTCATCACAAACAAGTGCTAGGTTATTAATCATTACGATATCCGTTGAATCAATTCGGTATAGCGTCATTAATTCTTCGTATGCTTCTTCAAAAGCTCGCGTTTTAAAATAGGCAACTGCTCTATTCACCCTAAAAAGATAACGCATCGAATCGGTTTCAGCGTACTCAACAGCATCATTATAATCCCGAATGGCTTCTTCCATTAATCCACTAAATTCTTTTATGATTGCGCGTGAATTATGAGCAATTGCATTCTCTTTATCTATTTCTATCGCTAAATCAAAAGATTGGAGAGCCTGACTTACCAGCTTTAATTCTAATAAAATATCACCTTTTATAGAATAATAAATCGTGTTTTCTGGTGAAAGCTCAATCGCTTTATCGATCGCCTTTAAAGCAGCTTTATAATCCTCCTTTGCCATTTCATCTTTTGAACTAGCAAAAAAGGCTTCTGCTGTTTGCGAGAATGCTGTTGTTTTACAAAAGAAAAGGATGAACACTACGATTAGTTGTTTCATTGGTACGTTGATTTGTTTTGCACGAAAATATCGCTTTATTCGCAACGAAACAAAAATCAACAGGTTATTGATTTTTGACTACTTGATTTTCAGTCAACCACAGCAATTTTAGCATTCATTTGGAAGAGCGAGTCTCAAGTTTAGAAAGTATAAATCGATTAAAAAATGTGAAAAACTTGTCGAATTCAATTTATTCCCTACTTTTGCAACCGCTTACATCGGTAAGTGCTGTCAGTCGGACAGCAAAGAACACATAAATGCCTCGGTGGCGGAACTGGTAGACGCGCTGGATTCAAAATCCTGTACTTTCGGGTGTGCCGGTTCGATTCCGGCCCGAGGTACGGAAGGGGACAATAGATGAAAATTATCTATTGTCCCCTTTTTCTTTTCCGCTGAAACCCTTGTAAATATTGGTATAAACGAAAATAGAGAGTTCACTCGGTCGGTTCGATAATGCCCATTTTTGAAATCATAGACTATCCCGCACGGAAACACCATATTTTGTATACGACGCTTCTCCTCTAAATCCCCTGATTCCCATAAAACAGGGAGTTGTAGGGCATATTTAAGGACTTTATCAATGGCTTTTTCGAGGTTCGATAATTTAAAGGTCGAACTTTCCAATTCTTCCTTAATTCGGATAACGTCCTTTTGAAACTCTTGACTGTACTTAGTGTATAACTCCAATGTAATTTCCCCTAAAACGAACCTACGTTCAATGAGAGCTAAGTCTTTTTCGAGTTTGTACAACTGACTTTCAAGGGCTGTAGCGTTATCAATACTCTCTTTTTGAAGTTCGGTACACATTTCAATCATAAGTGCTTTAATTGGCTCAACAGCGTTATGATCATAAAGGGTGTATTCACTCAATAATTGTTTGAATAGTTCGTGCATTGCTTTTGCGCTTTTGTTCTCCTTACTTCCAATTGTATTGTTTTTATAATAATACAATCCTTTCTTTTTAACCAAATAACCCGTATAAGGCGTTCCGTCGCTTTCTGCCCGAACGAATTGTTTCAAAGGGAGGTTTTCCTCATCACGGGTGTATTTATAACCCGTGGTGCGTTTTTCAGATAAAATACCGTTGACCTTTAAAAATACGTCCTCCGATACAATAGCGGGGTGTTTGTCGGTTTTAATTACTTCGTCGGGCACCAATGATGAAACGATTATACCGCAATAAAACGGATTCCGAAAAATCTCACTCAATCGTTTTGCTCCCTTTGTCCATCCTTTCTTTTGTAGACGTTCGGTAATATCGTTGTAACTCAAATCATGGTTTGCTTTTAAAAGGAATGCTTCACGAATGAGTTCACCGTCTGCATTGATTTGTAGGTTGGGGAGTTTTTTCTTGCCTGGATTTAGGTTTGAATATCCAAAAGGAATACTCCCTGTAATGTAACCGTTGCGCAATTTGGTAATCATTCCGTTTACGCTTCGGTCACGCCGTTGGTCGTTGTCGTAGCGGGAGAATACAAAATGAATCCCTTGTTGAAACGTACCTGAGGAGGATTCAACGTCTATTTCCTGTGTTGCGGAAAGAACATGAATCCCTTGTTTTTTCAATTCCTCGGTTATGTAGATACCGTTTGCCCCCGTTCTTGAAAAACGGTCATAGGAATAAATCAAAATGTAACCTACGTGCTTATTGCGCTGAGCAAACGAAATCATTTTTTTAAACTCCTTGCGTTCGTCACTTTGAGCGGATTCATACGTCCCTCCAAAATGTTCAATAATGTTATACCCTTTTTTCTGAGCGAGCAAATGACAAAAGTTCATTTGTGTTTCTAAACTTGCACCTTCCATTTGTTCTTTTGAAGATACACGGGTATAAATCAAACACCCGTTACGTTGTTTGCGTAATAGCTTTTCATTTTTGGGTGCAAATGATTGGAAAACCGATACTGCGTTATTCATGTCTTGTTGTTTTTGGTATGATTAATCTATTTAACTGTTTGACTGCGATTGTTGCAAACTCGCGCATTGCATCCAAGAGCTGTTGGCGTTTTTCGGTAGTCAGGTTTTCAAAACCCTTGTACAATTGAAGGCTTTCGGCTGTCAACTTTTGCGCTGTTTTTTTTCGCAATCCCTTTATTCTATTGAGTTCTTTGCGGATGTCCGCAATCAAATCTGTTGCCATGATACAAGATATTTAGGTACTGGTGAACGGTTTTATGCTAATAATTGCTAGAGTATGTTAAAAAACCCCTAAAACACCGTAAATTCAGGCGTTGTAGGGGTTTTTGGTGGTGGTTCAGGGAGGATTTACACCAGAAACGCTTTCTGGGCGTTGGCGTACCCGTGGGCCATGCGCTGGTAAATCAATTTTTCATTTGCAACAAGTGAACTCCCCATTTCAAGGTTGCGATCAGGGTTTACAACAATTGCATCAAAGGATTTGATGGGCCTGTTGTTTGGACTGCGCAACTGTGCATTTTTTCCGAATTCGGTAAACTGTTTCACCAATTCATTCATTTGCAGAAAATGGCTAATGTCATTATTGAACACCTCCGTTAATGAAAGTTCGTAAATGGCACGGGCTGCAATTGCACCAATGGACTTGTTTTGGAACTGCTGAATTTTGGGATAACCGCTGTTGCAATTCACAACAATGATTTTATAACGGCATTCTTCGGGGTCTTCATTAATGAGTTTGATAACGTCCCCAAGTGGTGAAACATTCATAATCCCACCGTCCACATTATTACAGGCTGTTACACGGTTTGTCCCTTCATAGAATGAAACTTTTTCGACAGGTCGAAAGATCGTAGGGATTGCAGTTGATGAGAGTACACCGTTTACAAAGTCATCAGGAGTAGCAAAATCGGAGTGTTTTACACTGTGGTACACTCCACTATCAAGGGAAACGAACCCACACGTAAAGATTGTTCCATTGATTTTACTACGATTGAGGTATTGCCCTAATTTTTGGTGCAAAGGTGTATTATCAGCAATGTTTTTGAAGGTATGAAGGTTTGCTTTCACTGCATCCCCCAACTGTCCAAGAGCTGAATCAATAAAGGATTGGCGTTTTTCTTTTGAAAAGATAATCCCTAGTTTACTAAAGAAAGAGAGGTTTAAATCCACGTTCTCTAAAATCTGGCTAGCCAACTGTTTTTTGTCCAGTTTGAATTTGATTTTATCCCCTTGGTTTTGGGTATCAATAAAAGCAGACGTATAGATTTCAGAAGCCCCGTTTTTACCGATTTTATTCACCCATAAATCATGCAAGAGACTCAATTCATTCATGGCTACGAGCGCACCGTTAATGGCTCCCGCGCTCACTCCTGAAATAATATCAAATTTCATGGGTTGTTCACTCCCTGAAATGCTTCTCCATTTCTCGGAAATGTATTTTAATGCACCAACTTGAAAGGCTCCGTTAAAGCCCCCACCAGATAGCACAAGTGCGAATTTTGTTTTCATGTTTTTTGATTTAGATGGTTAAAAAATGTTCATTTCACCGCCTTGGTTAAAGCGTCCGTATTGCACTGCCTGACCAATTTCTGGGATTTCAATTACAATGTCTACGTTATGTTGGTATTCGTTTGAACCTCTGAACGCTCCTTGTTTAGTTGTTTGGAAAATAAAGACAAAGGATATTTCGGGATATTGTTCACGCAAGTATTCCAAATCGTAGGTACTTAAACCAAGCATTGTAATACTGTCCAGGAATACAAATTGATACGGTGAAAGGTCATGGGGAATAGATGACGTGTAATTGACTTCATAAGCTCTACTTCGCATCATTTTGTCTTTGAGTGTCCCGCTGATTTGTTCCTCACGGGCAACGTACAAAACTTCACCATGATTTTTGGATAAGTAGTCCGCAAAATCAATACAAAGGGCTGATTTTCCGAACTTGGGTTTTCCGAATACCATTGCGGTAAATCCTCTGGTTGGGTCTCCGATAAAGTTCAACCATTTGCCCCGAAAACCAATAGTGGGAAAATCCATTTGAGCAAGTTCGCTCCCTCGAATAATGGTATCTTCAGAAACACCATTAAAACCACTCAATCCACTAAACGAATTGATTCCCTCCAAATCGTCAACAATTCCGCTCAATCCATTGAGCTCACGACTTGGAATTAAAAGCGTTCCCTCAACTCGGTTCTTACTCACAAAGGTTTTAAGTGCTTGTGCAATTGCAGTAATTTGTGTGTTGTAAGGGTCACGAGGGGGAACGGCTTTGGTTGAGATCGCTTTTTCGATGCGGGTCAATAAGTTTTTAACTGCGGTGGTTTGTACCTTTCTACCTTGCAACCCAATATAGCTTTTTATGAATCGAACAGAAGGCAATAATTTTTGTTTTCCTGTGATGTTTAAAAAATGGGAACGTCGTTCTTCTCCGATTTCAAACTGGATTGATTTACGCCCCCGTAGTTTTGCATGTAAACTAAGTAAAGCGTCTTGAATTTCAATGATTTCAGCGGCGAATTGGGACGTTTTACGGATGCGTTTTTCAGTAATTGCCTTTTGAAGGGCATTGATAAACAAGCGGATTTGATCAGGTGTTTTGGTTTTACCATGCAAAAGAACAAAGCGTTTAATAAAGCGCAATTCTTCGGGAATCCTCTCTACTTGTTGTCCCTGAAATCGGTACATACGTTTTTTCAATTGGTTGGTTTTACGTGTCCGTGCTGCTTGGTTTTTGGCTTGTTTGGATGCACGTTCTTTCTTGGTTCTTTCAATCAAGGCATTGTATTTCCGTGCGTGTGAAGCCCGCTCTTCTTCGCGTCTAGTCATGGAAAGGCTAGATTTTTCGGTGCTCATTTGAACAAGTTCTGCGTCTTGATGGTCTTTGGCGGTAAAGGTTCTGTGTTTGGGATTATTGAAACGTTCGTACACATTTTTTCCCGATTTGGTTTTACCAATAATGATGTCTTTTTTCCCGACTGGTTTTTTCACCACCTTTTTTTTTGCAACTGTTTTTTTTGGTGTCGTTTTTCTGGGTACTGTCTTTTGGGCGGTACTTGTTTTTTTTCTGGTAACAGATGCTTTTTTTGCAGTCCGTGAACGGGTTGCAGTTTGTGTAGTCCGTGTTTTTTTGTTCAGGTAAGCGTTGAGTAATTCAAAGTATTTATCTACTGCTTGTTGCACCAGTTCGTTGGTTTCATACGTTGTCCAATTATTACCTTTTGAACTTACTTTAACTACATGGTTGTGACCTCTTTTAAGATCAACAGGTAGCGCGGAAATATCAATTTTTGCGATTTCCTTGAAATAATTATTTGCGTTAATCATGGCGTTTTGATTTAGATGATTGATTAAAAAGGAATTGAAGTAAGAGGGATTCGGATTCGAGTTCTAAGGTTGAAATGGTGGCAGGTGTTCCGTTAAGTGAAGGATTAAAACCACTTAAAAGTGCTTTACCAATTTGGGTCACAATGGGACGACTAACTGCGTTTCCTATCATGTCGTAACGGTGGGTGTCTACTATGACTTGTTTCTTGCCATTATAGATTCCGTATTTTGTCCAATTGTCGGGGAGTCCTTGCAAGCGTTCGCCCTCTAAAAGAGTGAGCCTTCTAACTCTCTCACCTGCTACCAAATATCCTGCTCCATAACCGCTTGCAACCATTAAAGCGGGGGATAAACGAGAGGCGCAAAAAATGCGATTGGTTTGTGATTCAGAAGCAGTTGTTCTTCCAACAATCTTTACTTTATTTTCAACAACCCTTTCTTTTTCATACGGTAGGTTGAGTGGAAAAATCGCTCCTCTGGGCTCATCTCTAAGACATCCGACAAGGAATATCCGCTCTCTGTTTTGGGGTAGAAACCAGGAAGTATTAACAAGTTGCCATTGGCACTCATATACCCCAAGCTCGGCAATCGTTTGCAGTACGATTTCAAAGTCTTTGCCCTTGTTACTGGAGAATAACCCTGCGACGTTTTCAAAGACAAAAACAGGGGGTCTAAATCGGTTAATGATCTCAATTGCTTTAAAAAAGAGATTACTTTTTCGTCCTTTAAGACCTTCCCGCCTTCCAGCAATTGAAAGATCTTGGCAAGGGGAACCGAAAGAAATGATGTGGGGACGCTCGATTTTTTGCGTGTGGAACTCGTTGATGTCACCGGCATACTGTGCGTTTTTAAAGTTATAGCGATATGATGCAATTGCGTGTTTATCAATCTCGCTGAAATACTGTTTTTTAAATACAAACCCCGCATCGAGTAAACCTTTTGCAAAACTTCCAAGTCCGCTGAATAAGTCGAGGTAAACGATCTGTTTTTCCATCTGGTTTTGATTTGGATAATTGAATTAGTTAACTGATTTTCGGGGCTTCTTAGATGGTGTGAACCCGAATTGAATCACACTGATGAAGCTGTTTTTTTAACTCTTGGTTTTGCTTTTTCAGGGCTTCAATCTGTTGTTTCTCTTTGGGTGTTTGATCGGCATAAACTTTTCGAAGTACTCCGTAATAAAAACCGATACTTCCAATAAAACCGATGACCGACAAGCCGAAATTGAGCTTATGGTAGGGAATGGTGGACTTGCTCATTTTTGGACAGTTTTAGGGCTTGGTTCATCATTGGAGACCATAAACACACCGCCTACAATTAAACCGATTAATACACCGCCCACCGCAATTAATTTCATGTTATCGCGGTGTTCCATCCGTTTGTCAACAAGGGTATAGGTGAATTTATTCCCGTGGAAATTGCGGTGCAATTCGCATAGTTTGATAAAAAAATCAAAGTCGGTTGCATTTTTGAACACCTGACAACCAGCCGAATATTTGTCCACTACGAGCGTTGTCCCAACTCGAGAAGCACGGTGAATATTGATGCCGTACAACCCACGAACAATGCGCCCGTTGTTAAAATCCAAAATAGCATTGCGGTTGTAATCCCGTGTTACGCTTACCGTTCCACGCTGAACAAGTGCTTTGTATTTTCCACGGTGCAAACCCAATTGATACGCATCCACATATTGTCCAGGATTTAAGATTGCTGTTCCCTGTGGGTTCATCGGATTTTTTAACCAATAGGTCCCAGGATCGGTTGTACATTTAAACACCCAGTACGCCCATTTTTTACGGCGTTCTGTTCCGATATTGGTAAATACGTGGATTTCGTCGTCAAAGGAATTGGGCGTTTGTGAGTTGGCACGAAAGCCCCAAATGTTGAGATAATAGGGTTTGTCAGAAACTGTAAACCCTTTTTGTTTTGCGAGTTTTTTGACTTCTTTAATCATAGGGAGTTAATTGAGGTGGTGTGAATAAAATACGTTTGTCCGTCCGTTGATCGAAAGGTTGTAACCCCATCTAGGGCGGTAATGAATTCGCCGATATTGGTTCGGTAGGGAACACTGAAATAGTTCTGGTTTTTATCCCAAATAACAGCGTCTTGATTGGTGAATAGTTGTTGTTTTAGATTGGATTCTGTTCCCGAAAGCGTCCATCCTTTTTCACCCCATTTAAGCCCAATACGGTAAAGTTGTGCGCGGTATTTTGTGCGGTGCGGGTCTTTGGTGAACACCTTTGCGAGCATTTTTGCAATCGTTTTTCCTGTTTCAGAACCAAAGTATTTGGCTTTGATAAATTCGTTGACTTGTCGGTATTCAACAACATTGGTAATGCGAAACAGTCCTTTAAGAACGGTGTCCATGTTTTTACCTTGAATCCCAGAATGAATTAAATCGGCAATTGATGAAGCAGAAAAAACGCTATAAGTTGCGGGTTTTAAATCGTATTGATTGGAAACCGATTTATACGAATCGGTGGGGGTGTTTTGTTTTAGGTTGGTGATGTATTCCATTTGTTTGTCAATGAGTGTATAGGTGAATTTATTGCCGTATAACTTGCGGTGCTTTTGGCACAAACCCATGAAAAAATCAAAGTCGTTGATGTTTTTAAACACCTGACAGCCTGCCGAATATTTTTCTACTCTTAGCGTACTGCCATGTTTTGAGGCGTGGTGGATGTTGATTCCATACAACCCATTTACAACCTTTCCATTGTTAAAATCAAGCACATTATCACGGTTGTAGTCGCGGATTACTTTTAAGCGTCCAATTTGAACAAGGGCGGTGTATTTACCACGGTGTAAACCAATTCCATGAGAATTGATGTACTGCCCAGGATGAAGGATTGCTGTTCCTTGGGGTTGGTCAGGATTTCGGAGCCAGAAGGTCCCAGGATCGGTTGTACATTTAAACACCCAATACGCCCACACGGGATTTTGTGCCGATTCAACAACGGTAAATACATGGATTTGGTCATCAAAGGAATTAGCTGTTTTATTGTTGGCACGGAATCCCCAGATGTTTAAGTAATGGGGTTTTTCAGAAATGACATACCCCTTTTCTTTTGCGAGTTGTTTGATTGCTTTAATCATGGTGGTACTGTATGGAGGTGGTATCAATAAATAAGTGCCGTCCATCGAGGGTTAAAAACTCGGTCAATCCGTTTTTAGCTGAAATAAAGACCCCAATAATGGTTGCTGTTGGAACAGGAAATGAATTGCCTGAATTGTCCCAGATTTTAGAGGATTTGATGGTCACAAGTCGGTTTTCAATCTGTCCAATTGTTCCCGCCAATGCCCACTGGTCATTGCGCCATTTTAGACCAATGGTGTACAATTGAGCACGGTATTTTTTGCGGTTCGGATCAGAAGGAAATGCGTGAGAAAGTGCGGTAGCAACTGTTTTACGAACTCCCCCGTCAATGCGCTTGGTTTTAAACACCTCATTCACTTGGATGTACTGTTGCACATTTTTGATTTTCCACAATGCCCTTAAACAGGTCTCAATGTTCTTTTGAGCAATCCCACTATAGAGCAAATCCGCAATGGATTCATGCCCTAGTTTTGCATCCGTTGAACTGGTTTTGTTGTCAGCTCCTTTAGGATCAGTTCCAACTTTTCCAGCTAAGATTTTGTCGTACAATTCTTTGTCAATGATTGTGGAAAGTCCTTTTGAAACTAAGGTGTCTTGCAACTCCGTTCCATAATATCCGTCATCCTTGTATTTTGGAAGTACTCCAGGGTATTTTTTGATCAATGCAGTTTGCACCGATTTCACAAGTGAACCCTTACTGTGTAAGATCAGCGGAAAGGTTGCCGTTGCGGGTTTTGGTTTATAACCACTCGGTGCTTTTGGCTTTGGAGCGGGCAGGCTTGGAGCAGTGATTTTATGATCCTCTAGAGCTTCTTTGAAATCGTCGGTTGCGCTTTGACTTCCTGTTTTTGAGAAGTGTTTATACAGGAAATATCCCCCTGTTCCAAGTGCAATCACTCCAAAACCCATCAATAAATATTTCGTTCTATTTTCCATGACTATGAGTTATTTTTTTGGTTTCTTTTTAAGCATTGCCCGCCAGTCCATTGACCAATCCAGATCCCCGTCCAAATCCGTCCAAAGGCTCACCCCATACAGGCGTTTGTAAACTGCTGCTGTGTTGTAAAATGCTTGTTGATTCGGGAATTCTTCAAATACCGCTTTGATAGCTTCTTCATCCGTTCCAGGCATGAATCCAATCCAGGTGTAATTCATGGCGGCGTGTAGACGTTTTGCCCACCCCGTTGGATCGTAGATTTTGGGGTTGGTCTTGCCATTGGATTTTTCGGGTTTGCTGTGCTCAATTGCGAGCATTTCCTCGTATTCCATTTTAGTGAGTTCATCTGAAAGGTCAGCCACCAGATTTGCACCTTTGTACAAAACTTTGTAAGACGCTTGCACCTTTTTAAAGTCTTCTTTAGATGGGATTTCCTTCATGATTTGGCGCACTAGTGGAACATCGGTTCCCCACCATCCGTCGTTATCAAAAGCCTGTTTAAACTGTTTTGCCCACGTTGCGTGTTTGTCGGCTCCAAATGATTTGTTTTCGACTTTTAAAGAGCG
Organism: Fluviicola sp.; assembly: GCA_043721195.1. GTDB lineage: Bacteria > Bacteroidota > Bacteroidia > Flavobacteriales_D > Crocinitomicaceae > Fluviicola. Next base: position 24,831 of record JAYSRF010000213.1, read on the forward strand.
TATTTTTTTGATTTTACGATCAACTAACCAGACAACTAGGACTGCTGTTCCTGCAACAACGCCCACCGAAATAAGCGAAGCAAACAACTTGCGCTGTCCTTGGTTTGGCGTTGTGGTGGTGACAACAATTTGGGGTGTTTTCGCCACATTCAGCGCTTGTATGTTCGCTTCGCTTTCCATGATTTAGATGGTGTTTGGTGTGTCTTACTTAATGCCTAGGAACGCTTTTGCGATCTCTACTTTTGAGGGGTCGGTCTTAATAACTTTCGCAAGGGCGGTGATGGTTTTAGCGTCTAACAGGCTTGCAATGACTGCGATTCCTTGCGCTTTTTGGTTCGCTTCTTCCTGAGTTCCAGAAATACTGATACTGAATTTATACTTACTCATCTTTCTTGATTTTGGCGTTAACAATTGCTTGAAATTCTCCCCTGAGTTCAGGGTACTTGGCAAAGATTTGACTCGCTTGCATGGCCCGTAAAAGTTCCTTTTCGGAATACACGGTTTTGAGTTCTTCAAAGTGCTGATCGGCTTCTGAACTTTGAGTTTCTGCAACGATTTCAACCTCTGCGGGTGGGGTCGTTGGCAGTCCTTGCACTTGGGCGGTTCCTGCTAGTTTCTTTGTGTGCATTGCTCCGAACAGTTCTATTCCTTTGGTGAACAATTCGCTGATGTCGATTTGTTTTTCATCGAGTTTGGCTTGCAATTTTTTGAAGCCCTTGAGTTTTTTTTTCAGGACCAAAATTTCAGCATCCTGTTGGGCTTTTTCTTTTTCAAGAATTCGGATGTCGGTTTCCAATCTCTGGCGTGACAAAGCATCCTGTATTTTTTCATTTACTTCAACTGCTCCCAATTGTGGTACTCCTTGAAGTCCTTGAAAGGAAGCTCCCATCATAAAAAATTTGTACACATTACAGTTCGGAGAATCACCAAAAAAAGTGCGTACTTCCAAATATTGGGTATGCTGATTGACAAAATCAAAGTACTCGTCAAATTGTTCTGGATCGCTCGTTCTTGGAACGATCATTTCACCATCAATGCTTATTGAATAGTCTTTAGTTTTGCCGTTTTCTTGAAAGCGTGAAATGATGCGTTTGATATTTTCCAATCGTTCAATCGAATACGGTTCTTTGGATGTTCGGCTGGTGTTGCTTCTCGGCGTTGTATTTAATTCGTTCTCTTCCATGATTAAGGTGTTTTTAGGATGGGAATCACTTGTAATAATTTGATTTGAATAGCCGTTTTAATATTGAGATTTTCCAAACTCACGAGTCCCGTATGTAGGTACTGCATTTCGCTTACTGCGAGGTCTTTCAAATCGAAAATTCCGTTTCTTGAAAAGACCCTTGTATCAACATCGGGGATCAGCAAAATCAATAGATCATTGCCCATTTTCAATACCATTTTTTTGGATGGTTGCAACTGAAAATGCCTGTATCTGAGTAGGTACTTTTTACCTATTCCGAGCTCTCGCATTTTGGTACGGGCAAGCTCTATGGCGACTCCTTCTGTCATGTCTCAAGGGTTAAATAAATTTTGACTGTGTATGAACCGTTTAAATCGGTTTTCAATTCATCGGTGTAATACCCTTCAATGAGTGTTGAGCCCGTTTCAACCACAACCGAAAAAGTGGTTTCCTTTCCTCCATCAACCCACGCATAACCAACACCAAACGACAGGGACGAAAGAGGTACAAAACTCACTTTGTCAAACTCCTGAAAGGGAACTTTTAGCACTTCTGCAAAAAACACATCTCGCTGTTCTGGAATGCGCAACCACAACCAACCAACTTCTTTTTTATCACTTGGTTTTTTTGGAAATCCATTGGTAGTGATTTTAATTGCCTGAACGCTTTTTGTGTCACGGGGCAACTTGATCTGAAGCTGTACTTTTTCGCCTTGCTTGGTAACAATAAGGGTATGGATGAGGGTCTTTTTCATTGGTTATAGATTTTCAGGTTTTGCAACCACCGAAAAGGTGTAAATCGTTACTCGATAGGGTATAAAAGGAGCGTTCACATGGTCGGTGTCTTTGTACAAAATGTCCAGTTTCCCGTTTCCAGTTTCAATTTCTCCGAGCGTTATCATGCGTTGATCTGGTGCCACATTCAGACCCGAAAGCAAGAGTTTACTCTCAAAACCTTCTGGAAATAGTTCCATATCATTGAGTAACATTTTTTGCGATCCCCGATAAAATAACAAGTCGTCTCTATCGGAAGTCACCGCAATACCAAGTAAGTAATTGGCGTTTTTGTCCAGTTCAAATTCCCCTTTAAAGGATTGGTCTTGGGCGGTTATAGAAATATCAAAACGTTCTTTGATAAGGTGGTGTTTAAAACTCATGGCGTTACTGTTTTAAGGTGAAAATGAAGCTCGTGGGGGCTGGTCGTACCAACTCCCCACTTGCTTTATTGAATCACGGAGTAGTTCCCGTTCCGTCAAGTCCAACGTACATCCATTGGTCTGCTGGGACCTGAAACTGTGTACCTAGTTCGATGGTAAACTCAATGAGTTCCTCATCACGAATTAGGCGCGGATTGTCCAGTTTGTAATACCCTAGCGGAACAGTCATATCATTGTCTGTTGCAAATCGTCGGATGGCTTGGTTCTCTGGAATGATTTGTTTGCGGTTGGCTTTTAAGGAAAATTCACCGTTACAAATTGCATTCACCGAACCAACGCTACCGAAACGAATTGCCTTGTGGGCCTCTGGGTTCGTTGGGTCTGGATTAACGCCCGTTAACAGGTAAATTCCGCTTACCAAGAACACCATGTTTTTAGGTAATTTGGCGTTTGAAATATTGCGAACCCCTACTTCTTTGTCGTCTTGTGGTTCAAACATTTTGATGGTTTTGGAGCTGATTTTCTTCATTGAATAAATCGTGTAATCCGCAAGGCGGACACCTCCTTTGAGCAATTCCCCTTTAACGTGGGGCGGTAGCTGTTTGAAACTCTTTTCCATTTCTGCCCGTGAACGGCGCGAAGTTTGGATTTGCGAAGACTGCACCACCTTTTTCAAGGCCAGTGCTTGTTGTACAGGGTTTCCGCTGTTAACCATTCGGTTAATGGCATCAAGTCCAAACAATTCTCCTGCGTTGTTGTACTCTGAATTCAAAAAATCGTCCATAATTTGTTGATTTTAATTCCGCGTTGTGCGGAAGGGGTTATTTACTAGTTGTGTGATTACTGATAAAGGTGATTCGGTGGTTAGGCTGTGTTTTACAGATCTGTAAAGTCTGGTTCTTCGTTTTCGTTGAACAAGGCAAAGGAACTATCTGTGCTTGCCCCTTGAGAATAGTCTACCGAAAAATCAGGTAACTGTCCAGGGTCTCGGTACAATTCGCGTTCTGCTTCACCCGCTTCAAATTCATCAGCTTCTTGTTGGTTGAACTGTTCGAACAAATCCATTTCCGAAAGGTCAATTGCTCCCATTGTTGCCGATTCGTCACGTTCAACGCTTTTGGTTTCGGTGCTCTTTTCATCGTCCTTTTTGAACAACCGATCTAAGAAATAAGCCGCCAGTAAATCGTCCTTTACAATTTTCAAACGGTCTTTGATTCCTTCTTTTGTTCCCTCGAATCCACCCACTCCGTTTACTTCTGCTTTTTTGGCTGCATTGGTAAAATCTACGTTCTTTGCAATTCCGTAGGCAATGGCGGCGGCTCCTGAAATTTTGAGGAGTCCTGATTGGTCTTTGAAATGATGCCCCGCTGCGATCAGTACCAGACCAAACGGAAGCGACCACAAACCCGCCGCCCCACCTATTCCAATTCCAATTGGAACACCCAAAACAACATCCACAATAGTTTTTAGGGCGGTATTGCCAGCGTTGCCAGCTCCTGTTTCTCGCTCGTTGTAGGCATCGAGAACCCCCGCAAGCCCTTTGCGCTTGCTTTTACTTCTTTTTTTCGACATGATTATTTGATTTTAAGGATTACAACAGCTTCACTTTTCGAATGCCGCCCTTAGCTGTTTTTGATGGCGTTTTCTTACTTCCAACGGGTTGATTGGGCGTACCCGAAAGATTTTTAGTTGATTTATTTTTCTGATAAGCTTGATAACCAAAATAGGCTAGTGCAGTGGTTGCAATGGCAATCCCTGCGGTTAACAGTGGATTGTCTTTCACCCATTGAACAACTCCTGTACTTTTGGGTTTGTCACCTTTGGCATCGGTGTTTTTTTCGTCCCCTGTTCCTTCATCGCTTGGGGTCTCTTCCCCCGTTTTAATAACAGCGGGAAGCGTGTTTTTATCCGAAGTTTGAATCTTGGATAAATCCAATTCTTTGACTTCTGGAACATCGGCTGTGTCCTCCATTTCCGAAGTTGGTTCAGTGATTTCAACATCCTTTTCTTCTGGTAAAACCGATGGAAATTTATCGGTAATGTTGGGCAACTGTTGAACGTTTTCTGCAATTTTTTTCATGCTGAACGGACGCTTTTTTTCCTCTTGGTCAGCAGTGTTGTCTGCAATGATTTCTTTCTGCTCCTGAACACTTCCTTTTTTAAACAATGAACCGATTTTCTTAATCATTCCAACAAGGGTTCCAATCACTCCTGATGCAGCCGTTATGGCAGCGGTGGCGGAAATTGGTTCTCCTAATCCACTCATCGACCCCGTTGGGTGCAACTCATCAAATTCATCGAAATAGGTATCATTTCCAATGATGGTTTTTAAATCGTTGTAGTCCGAAACAGGTTGAATAATTGTACCTAAACCGTTCAAAGTAATCCGTTTGTCTTTGTTGCCTTTTCCTTCCAGAATCGCTTTTTTAAGGTTCTCTGGTTTACCACCTGCTCCGTAAAAAATGTTTTCCAGTTTTCGGCGAACATCCACCAATTGACGAAATTTATTCAGTTCCATTTGATTGGCTGTCGCTTGTGATTCTGTCCAATAGGAATACCGTAATTTACCCGCTACTTTTCCAACATTGAGCTTTAAACTTGCTAGAATTCCAGCACGTAATAAAGCGGTAACAGGGTTTAGTTTGTTAACTACATTCAACCCTTTTTTGATGCGATCCTTTAAAGGTGGTTTGTTGTCTCTACGCACTTGGCGGTTTTCCTTGCGCTCTTGCCGTTCTTGTTTTCCTTCCAAGCCTTCCAAATCTTGGTTGTCAAACAAAAAAAGTGCTTCGGCATCTTCTGGGATTTCGGTTTGTTCAAACCGTGGGTTCTGATTGGTGGCCCCGAAGTCATTTTCATCGTCTTCAAAACCGTTTAAATACTGTAATTTCATAGGGATGTCTTTTTTAAGTGTAAAGGGTACTTCGTAGTTAAATTGATGAACTACCGCATCCATGATAACCGATTCATTTCCGATTAATGCAACAGGGTACACGTGTTCAAAATCGTGGTCTTCGTCATATTTGGTAATCCGAATCACAAAGGGAATTCCAAGGTTTGAAAGAATTGAACCAATAAAAACGGTCATACAATCGCAATCCACCCCGCGCAATCTATCTTTCCAAGCCCTTGCGGGTCTTCGAACCTGTTCAATATTCTGTTCATCTTTTTCGTACTGTAAATGATGAAAACAGAAGTTCCAAACTTTGCGCAATGTTTCTTTTGGTGAGCTTGATTTTAGGGTTGTTGCAAGGCGGGCGGTGTCGTTCAACGTCTTTTGAATTACGTCTTTCATTAATCCCACTGTGTCGTTTAAAACAGCGTATTTTTTGACCTCAACAAATTGCCCCTTTACTTGCCCGAATAGGTGGTTGAATTCATCCCCCCGAACAATAGTTCGTTTGCCCGTATTCATAGCTTTATGGTTGTGGTTTCTTCATAAGGAAAATTTCCAACGAGGCTAAAAATCTGTGAGAGGGTTTCAACAGTGATTGTAATTTGATCTTTTTTATTACTGCTTTGCAAGCGTTTGATAATGTCAGAACCAACTGATGCTAAACTTATCCAGGGAATCAAAACACGGGTTTCAATATTACCCGTTTCATTAAAAGCACGGATGATGATTTTCCCGCTTTTGTCGCGTACATCCGCAGGAATATCAATCAATTGCATGTTGCTTGTACCAATCAGTTTACCGTTTACACTTAGTTTAATGAGTGGTGGGGACATTCTCATTGTGGCATTGGTGGGATTCTTAATGTTGTATTTGATCAGAATACTGATTCCCTGAGCCGAGATTTTGTCTTTTTTACCCGTTGTAACAATCACTACTTTTTTTTGCGCTCTGTTCAGGGATAATAGATATTTCCCAGTGAGTACAATTGCGCCTCCGATAACGATATACTTAACTGCTTTCATGCTCCGTGCTTTTTTAGGTGGTGGTTTTTAATCGTTGGGTGTTTCAGATTGCCGTTGTTGGCTGTTAATTTTTTCTGAAATCCCCCGTACTTTTTCGTCCAGTCTGCCCACTTTTTTCACCACTTCTTTAAAGTCGCTGTGGGTGTCCCGAATGAAGTAGAAAGTAATTCCTACTAGAATGCTGTTGATAATCATTAGTGCTTCCATTGCTTTTGCGTTTTTATCAAAATTCTGAAAGTTTGAAAGTGCGTGCGGTCGAAACGGGGCGTTTCGTCCTCTTTTGTCCCCCTTTGTCCTGTTTTGTCCCTTTTTTTTGATCTGTTTTTCACCATTTAATTCAAAAAAACATCCACTTTTGAAAAGGGTCGATCGGGTCTTTCGTTCAATTTATCGTTGATTATGCGTAAGTGTTTGGCTACTTCTGTGGACACATACCGATCAATTTTGACTAGAATCGCTTCAAATAATTGGCGCATTCGCCCCTCGGCTATTTTGTGTTGTTGGGACATTTCCTGGAAGGTCATTTCTTTAATTATCCGATCAATGAGCAAGCGAATTTGAATGTCCCGAAGTTCTGACCAAAGTTCTTTATCGTGCTTAATCCAAAGTGCAAGGAAAATGTTCACGTCTCTTTTTTCAATTTTCATGATTCCTAGGTATTTTGGATTAACGATAAGGGTTGATATAGGCGACTATTTCGTTGAAATCAAGTAGATTATAGGTGCAGAATTCACGAACTGTTAAGCGTTTACCTTTCTTTCCAAGTACATCACGAATACTTTGGTGTTCAATTCTTGCTCGCTTGATACTAAGCCCTGTGATGAGTTCGATTTCTTTTGGTGTTATAAAGAGCCCACCTTTTAATTGCTGTTCTTCCATGATCGTATGGTTTTAAAATGATTTACAGCAAAGTAAGGGTATCCCAAAAGTCCCTACAATCGTGAGATAGATCAAGATAAGCGGGTTATCATTATAGGTCTGTAGGGTGGATATAAGTAGTCGGGGTGGGTAAAAAAGTACCCCAACTTTTAAGAAAATGATACCTGAAAATAAAAGGAAAAAGTCAAGAAAATTGTCCAAAAAACCAGTTCCGAGTCAAAAGGGAACTTTACACCATGCTACACCATGAATTGTCAACTTTACACCATGCTACACCATACTACACAAATGCGAAAAAACGTGTTTTTTAGTCCTTTTTTAGCTGTTTTTTACAACCAAAAAAAATAAAACGCATTAGATTGGATAACAGTAACGATAGTTTAACTATTCATTTTACCAATGAATCAATGCGCACAACATTTAACTAAATTTTGCAAGTTAGATATGTCACTTTTAATGAAATTTACGTTAAAGTCTTAATAATTTAGTGTTAACCTCCTAAACAATACAACATGATTTGCCCTCTCGGTCACTTAACACCCAAAGAAATGATCTGTAAATATCCAGAAGTGGAAGGTTTGGGTTGGAATGCTTCAAAGATTGGAACGTTTTTTAGTTCTGGACTCCTCAAAGGCAAGCGCAAAATGTTCAAATCCATCATTCTTGAAACTAGTTTTTTAGAGCTGCTGGAATATGTGGATAAGATCGCTGAAAAAAAACGAGGTATTACAACAAGAAGAGATCATTTAACACCTGATGAATTAATTCATAAATACCCGCAAGTAGAAGATGAATTGGAATGGAACGCTTCAAAGGTTGGAATTTTTTATAGTTCTGGGTTGTTGCTCGGCTACCGAAACGGCAGGGAGTCTAAAGCACTTATTGTTGAGGCTAGTTTTATGGAATTGGTGGATTATGCAACTCTGATTTCTCTCAAACAACGTTAAGTTAAACGAAAAAATTAAAATCGTTTTTAGCATAAATGAAAAAGGCACTGAAACGGGAGTCTCAATGCCTTCTTTATTATTAACCTAACCACCTAAATCAGTACTAAGATAAGTGTTATTTGCATTAATCCAAAACTAAGTTGGAATAGTTGTGAAATTTTGATCAAAAGAAATGGTACTCCGAAAAGTGCCATTCTGTTTTTATGTAGCTGATTCTAATATTGATATAAGGTTAGTGAGATTTTCCATGTGGTTTACCGCAATTTTTCTGCGGTAAACCACATACTTTTAATAAAACGTTTTTAGTTCAACGTATTTCAATTGCTTCGTGATATTAGATATATCAAGTAATTCAGTTATTTACAGTTAAAAAACTGTCGTTTCGGGCTTTAAAAAAAATAGTTATTTGTTTGAAAATTTGACTTTCTTTTACCGCGTTAATTTCATTTTCAGCTGAAACAATTAATCCGTTAAAGAACCCTACGGAATTTTAAAGTGGGACATTATTCATTGCGCTGTTCTTGGTGATAAACAATCATACAAGAATTCTTAACTATTTATTAAACTCTTATCATTTATGAAAACAAAATTATTCTTAGTGACCTCACTGTTCTTTGGAGTTACACAATTGTCTTTTTCACAAGAAAATGAGTTGCCAGATGCAGGGAATGTAGGAATTGGAACAACCGATCCAACTGAAAAACTAGATGTACGGGGTGGTGCAAAAATTGAAACGACTTTAAAAGTTGGTGATTCATTGACTGTAACAAATTCGGCACGAGTTGGAGAAGATTTAACCGTAACAGGAAATGCTTTTTTTAAATCTAATGCTTCGGTAATACAAGATTTTGATGTTGCAGGTCAAACACGTTTAGGTAATACCGATATTCTTGGTGGCTTAAATATTCCATATCTGAATACCACCAATGAATTAAACGATTTTTCTTTTTTACTAACTGATGAGAATGGAGCAGTTGTGAAAAGTGGGATTCATGGAGTTTCTACATTGGGTACAATTTTATATTCGTTATCATGTAGTCCCGCAAATAATGGAATTGTGGAAAATCCAACTTGGGCGAATGGTCCCAATAGAATATTTAATATGTGTCCAGAGGTTTCAGTAGGTATAGGGACAAATGCACCACTTTATAAATTGGATGTTCGAGGAACTGGTTATTTCAATACTGGAATTCGAGTTGGAAATGTTACAGCTTCGACGTTTACTAATACGGCTCTAATTGAAGGAGAAAGAGTAGCTAATCAATCATCACCATTAGTACGACTTTCTGTAAAGAAAACAGACGGAACAAATGAAGTACGATTTAAGGTTGAAAGCGATGGATTGGTGTATTGTACGGCAGTAAAAATTAGACTTTCACCAACCATTCCAATACCTGATTATGTTTTTAAATCGAATTACAAATTAATGCCATTAACGGAACTTAAAACTTTTGTAAATACCTACAACCATTTACCTAATATACCAAGTGAACAGGAGATTAGAGAAAATGGATTGTCAATTGAACAAATGCAAATGCAATTACTTGAAAAGGTTGAGGAATTAACATTGTATGTTTTGGAAATACACCAGAAAAACGAAGAACTTGACGCTAAAAATGCTCAATTGTTGAAAGAAATAGAAATGCTGAAAGCTAAACTTAATCTAATTGAACAATGAGATTTCTTAAATTTTTAATTTTCGGGTTTGTACTGACATTTTCAAATTATTCACTAGCTGATCACTTGGCAGGTGGGTATTTTGAATATCAGAAAGTTTCTAGTACAGTTTATCATATAGATTTTTATTTTTTACGTGATTGTCAAGGAGCAGAAGCAGATCATGCTGAACTCTTTTTGCGTAATGATTGTGGTTACGAGTGTACTTATTTAGGAGAGATGACACGTTACGAATCAACTGCTATTGATTATGGTTGTGGTGCTATTTGTAACAACAACCAAGGATTTGAATCTATTCATTTTGGTATGGATGTAACACTTCCAACAATATGTGATAGTTGGATAGTTTCTACAGCAATAGGTGTAAGAAATGAGGTTGAATTTGTTGAGAACGAAGGTTCATACTTTAATTATTGTAGAATTAACAATACGGTTGACAATAATTCACCGAATGTAAGTGGAGCAAATATAATCGTCGGTTGTTCATCTTGGGGAGCTAATTCGTTGTATAATGTAAGTCAAACAGATGGAGATCAAATTATATATGATTTAGTTCCAGCTCTCAATGCAACTATTCTGAATACATCTTCGGACTGGTGCTATAGCTATCCTGCACAATATGGTCAGGGTTTGTCTCCCTCCTTACCCTTCCCAGCTTCAGGTCCGTTAGCCATTCAACCAGACGGATCATTTACTTTCACCCCAACAGATATTGGAACAAGTTATTTTGCTGTAAGAGCAAGAGAATACAGAAACAATATTCTAATTGGAGAAATTGTTATTGAAGGTATGATGTTAATTGAAGACTGCCCAAGTACAAATGAGGTCACTTTTAATTCGTTTTCGAATTCAGGAAATAATATAATGACAGTGAGTGGTATTCCAGGAACATATTGCGAAACTGTAATTATTGAAAGTGATGAACCAATTGAAAATGTTTGGGTAGAAGCACCACCGTATGTTACATATAGTGTCCAAGGTATTTCACCAGAAGAAGTAGCTGTCACCCTTTGTGTTCAATTCCCAACTGATAATTTATGTAGTCAAATTGATATTGGTGCTGTTATTTATGCCCAGTCAGGTGATTTAGGCAATTGTTTAGCGGAATCGAATAATGTGGCTGACCGTGGTTATTATGTTATTCGCAAATTAGCAGGTGAATATTGTCCAGACAACTTGTTTTTCACAAACAGGAATTTAACATCAGGTATCCCCATGCCGCTTTATGCCCATGCAGAAGAACGAATTTGGGTTGGTGATGATATGCCAGCAATCGCACCACTAGCTGTACAGAATGATGAAGGTATTGTAAATGTGATTGGAGATTTAGTCCTAGTAGCAGGTGTTGAAATTATTATACCTTCTTGCCAATCTGGGAATGGTTGTGTTACATTAGATGGTGATATAACATTAATCATTCATCCTAATTCTTGTAGCTCTGATTGTATTCCTGAAGAATTAAGTTTATCAGTAACTGAATTATTTAATTGTTATCATGAGCAGTTGCAAGCAGTAGTTGAAGGTAATGGCCCGTTTACTTTCAAATGGACTATTGATGGTCAAATTATAACAACCTCTGAAAGTTATTTATTTATTCATGATATTGTTTCGATCCATAATACTGGTCAAATACCATACACATGCGAAGTGTTTGATGCAGTTGGGAATTCAGGAACATTTAGTGGGGAAATATTGGGAACACAGGTTTTTTACGAACCAATGAGTAATAATGTATCCTATTATGATTATGATGAGGAGGATATTTGGGATGATGGATATTATTATGCAGGTCAACCAGGAGTTGGTGGTTTGCCCAATAATCCATCAAGACCATTTTTTATTTATGATGACATCAATACAAATGGCCCCTGGTATGGTGCAACGTTTATGGAGCTTCTCGTCTTTGATAGATGGGGAGAATCTCTTGCCCATTTTTACGTAAGAGATTTAGAAGGTGGTGAAGATTGGTCATTTAATAATGGCGAAATTTGGTGGAATGGCTATTGGTGGAATGACCCAAATTCAAGTTGTCTTAATACTTCTGGAACAGATGTTTTTAATTACCGAATAACTGCTCGGAATTGTTTGCCTGTTCCGCATATAGAAGAATCGGTTATTCCAATTATATATTGTCATGATGGTGATTGGGATGTTATTGAAACAAAATCAGTTGTTAACATTGATGATGAGGTCATTGTAATTCATGATTCTACTAGATATATAGGATTTGATTCGCCTCATTATGTTGAAGAGAATTTCGTCTGCTTTCCAAACCCATCCAATTCAAAAATCAGTCTAGTGGGATCTGGTGTTAACACATTTGATGTAGCGATAATTGATGAAATGGGTAAAGTGGTTATCAAACGTACAAATCATAGTAATAATAATGAAATTGACATTTCTATGATCAGCGCAGGTGTTTATACAATAAAAATAAATACAGAAAATGGCGAAAAACGCATTAAATTAGTGAAAAATTAAAGTTGAATTGAACCGCTATAAACACATAGTTTTGTCTTGTTTTATACATTTTGTGTATTTCAATATTGGTATAGCTCAAAATCTGGTTTCAAACTCAGGTTTTGAGCTTACTAACACTTGTAATGTAGGAACAATTGAAGATGGAATGCAAAATTCTATTGTTGATTGGTTTACTTACGATTACAATGAAAATTCTCCCGATGTATTTAACTATTGTTATACTTTACCAGTTTTGATACCACCCAATACCGCTGGAGGGTTTTCGACACCATTTCTTGGAAACGCAATGATTGGTTTAGCATATTATCCAACTCCTGACCACGTAGAAGCAATTAGTATAAAATTATCAGATACTCTAGCTAAAGACTCCGCCTATTGTGTTTCATTTTTCGTTAAAAATTCTGCTTATGGAAGCAAATATTACTGGACAACCAATTTAGGCGCATATTTTAGTGATGATACAATTGACAACCAATTCATCAGAAATAATAGTCCCCAAATATCAACTGAAACTCAATTAAGCGAGAATAATTGGAGTGAAATTTATGGTTATTACATTGCAACTGGAAACGAATCTTATCTCAATTTGGGTTATTTCATTCGCTATCCAAATTATTTTCATGAATCAATCTATCCTGATGATTTTATTTACTACTTCGTTGATGAAGTATCAGTCATTCAATGTAACAAAGATTCGCTGTTGTCCGTGGTACTTGAACTGCCGAATATCTTTACACCTGATGGAAATTTCGCAAATGATAGTTACAAAATCAAGAACAACAACATAAAGACAATGAAAGTCTTTATACTCAATCGATGGGGTAATCTTATTCTGGAGTATGATGGACTTATTAATTCATGGGATGGGATGGATGCAAACGGTAATATGGTGGATGAAGGTGTTTACTTTGTAAAGGTAATTGCAGAAACTTCGTTTGGTGAACTATTGTCAAAACAAGAATTTGTTCATTTGATACGCTAATTCAATATGAAAAATCTCAAACATTTCCCGATTCTTTTAATTCTCGCTGTTACACTATTTTCATCCCAAACATTTGCTCAAGATTCCGAAAACAAATTGAGTATGGGCTTTGCAATTTCTCCTGATCTGTGTTATCGCTTCTTGCGTGTGGGTAAAAATGAATTTAAAGGTTCAACTTATCAGAAACGTAAAGAAGTAGATAGACCCCGATTTGGTAATCATATTGTTTTCAATGTAGAACGGACTTTGAATGAAAGATACAGTTTGAGTATTGGTTTCGGAACTTCCGATTTAGGTTTTAAAACAAAAAGTAATAGTTATCAAGGGTCAATACTGGAAGAATGGACTGTTCGCGAATATTATCATTATTACTTTATCGATTTCCCTATTAGTCTTTCAACTACTGTTGGATCAAATAAACTTAAATTTAAAAGTGATTTTTTTATATCACCTTCTTGGTTTTATCACTTTAAAAGAGTTGATTTTTTGTTGCCAGTTACCAATCCAACGGTTGATGAAACAAAAGTCGTAGGTAAAGAATCGACTGAAAAAGTATTCAATACATTCATTGGAATTAGAGCAGGGATTAAATACGATCTGAATAGCAAATGGAGTTTGACTGCACAACCTGAATTTAAATTTGGGGTGTTCAGAAATGATGGGTTGTCCCATTTATGGAGTCTAGGATTAAACGTGGGGTGCTATTATAATCTGTGAAAATTCTTTGTTTTACTCAACTGAACAACGTTTTATCAAATACCCAATTTGCTCTTTATCCCAATACTTTTTCTTTTCATACGCTTTATAAAGATTGAGGTAATAAAGCGATTTTTCACATTCCCCAACCATAGAGTAACTGAATAATAGATTCCAAATCGCTTGAGTGTTTTTAGGTTCATGGAATAGTGCTTTATTGTAGCATTCAATCGTTTTCCAAATGTACATTGAATCCAAAGCAGAAAGATGATAACCACTTGAATCTATTGGGTGAATTGTTTGTTCATAATAACATCCTGCAAGGTCAATATAGTAGATCACTTTATTGGAAATTATTTGAGTGGTATCGAAATTTTCGAGATTCGATTGGGTTTGATTCAATGTAACAGAATCACGGAAACCGCAGACTACTGGTGCTAGTTCATTTCTGTAGTCTTTATAGTCTGTGCTTTTTTGACCCAAACTCAAAAATGATATGATTACGATCAAGAATAGTGAATAATATTTCATAACCGCAAAATACTAAATCTATTATTAATCTGTGTAGATTTTCTTCAAAGAAAGCAACGAGTCATAAATATCAACCGCAAGATCATCCAACTCTTTTCGGTGATCTTCAAAGTCAATTCTAAGAACCCGTTTACTGGAATCAATATACGATTCAAGTACTTTCACCATGCGTTCATCATTGGTTTGAAGACCCATTAATCCAAAAATGGAACTACTCAAATTGGTATAGTATCGTTCTGCATCCAATCCTAGAGCATTTAATCCATGTACAAGTCGAGAGTTGATTAGATCATCTTTTATAAGGGAAATGACCAATTTTTCAGTTTTGGGAGATATTTTTTTCTTCATTGTTTAATTATTTTAATTGAATCTAATAAGTCCATAAATATATCAAATAAATACAATATTGTATCTATTAAATTCATTTTTATATTTAAATGACCTATTAATGGACGTTTGAGAATGGTTCAAAAAATTGCTAACACTCAACTTTTGATTAAATTAGAGTCCATGGAAAGGATTAATCGAATTAAAGAAGTTCTTGCAAGTCTTGGTAAAAAACAGTCTTGGCTAGCTGAACAAATAGGATACGATGAACATACTGTTAGTACTTGGTGCCGAAATGTAAAACAACCAAAACTAGAAGTGCTTTTTAAGATCGCAGAAGTACTTGGTATTGAAGCACGCGAATTAATTGTATTGAGGAAGCAGAACTGATCACAACATGTAACATTCGTCCTAATTAAACTTTACAACATATTCGCAAACAATGAACAAAATATTATTCACTACCCTTTTCCTGATTTCATTTCAAACATTTTCGCAAGAAACTGTAATTACCGATAAAATTCGTGTTGGAATTGTTTATTCACCTCAACGAACGGTAATCAGCAAGGAATTTCCTGCTTTGAAAAGTAGCTATTGTTATGCTTTTGGGTTGAATACCTCTTTTAGTTTGAATCCTAAATTTCGATTAGATGGTAATGTACTCTATACTCACAGGCAACAACGATTAGAAAACGTGACTTACGGTAGCAATTTGATTCCTCAAACGTCAACGTATGATACAACCTTTACTATCAATTATCGAAGTCAATACATTGAAATCCCTTTAACAGTCAACTATATTTTTTCCAGTTCAAAAAAATGGGATTGGTTTATTAATCTTGGTTTATCCTACCAATTCTCTATTAACCAACAAAAAAGCTATGATGCTCTCCCCCTTAATGGTAATGAAATAGAGGATTATAAACGAACAGATGAAAATTATAATCTTTCGGGTATTGGTGTCACTGGTGGAGTAGGAACAACGTACCACCTGAATAATTCATTTTGTGTAACTATTCAACCTTTTACCCAAACTTATTATTTGCATAAATCCGAATTTTTATCTGATTATACGAAGACCCAGATTGGAATCAAATGCATGTTTCAGTATTCGTTTTAGATCGAATCATTTTATGATTATGCAAATAATGATCTATGAAATTATATTGAGGAAACAAAGCTGATAAAAACGGGAATACTTGCTCAAATGTTTAATGTTAAAAAAATGAAAATGATTGAAACAAATAAGGAACTAGAGAGATTAATTGAATCCATTAGAATTGCTCTACCGATGGAATCCTTCAATTCAGACAAAGAAATTGATGCGTATTTTAAAGCATCAATTTTAATTTTTAATAATTTAAAAGAGCCTTACTGGAGAGGTGTAAAAAAAGGAGAAATAAAATATGATGACTATTTTCAGTCAAAGATGGATTTAACTTTTGCAAATGAAAAACATGAAGCAATTAATCAACTTTACCGCTTATGGATAGATAAAAATACAACATCAATAGAGTTCAATCTTCGGGGTTTAGAATTTATTGTTAGAGAACACTCAGCTGAATTTGATAAAAATGTA
This sequence comes from Fluviicola sp., assembly GCA_043721195.1. GTDB lineage: Bacteria > Bacteroidota > Bacteroidia > Flavobacteriales_D > Crocinitomicaceae > Fluviicola. The sequence goes on from JAYSRF010000213.1 coordinate 41,187, forward strand.
CTAAAGATGATTGTTGAAGCTTTAGATCCATTGATAAAAAAGGCGACATTAATTTTTTAGGTTCTACCGTTTGTTTTCATGTTTGGTTAACTCTTCCGAGTTTGGAAATAATAGATTTCATAATATTCAACACCATTGCAAGGCAAATACCTGAAATTCCATTAAATGAATTAGTATTTGTCCATCCAAATTATTTCCCACTCAAATTGAATACAAGCTCGTTGTGATTGGTGAGGACTTCTTACGCCCCCTCTTTGACTTAAACCACTAGTGTTTTCTGAATATACTCACTTAAAAAGTGAGGTTTATTTCCGCTTGCGGCTACTAGAGAAGGATTGTGAGTTTGGCAATCCTTTTTTTGTGGAACAATTTGGCCCGACTAAATATCGTTGGCGAGTTATGTTGTTTCAGGTAAATACCAATCTACAAGGTCTTTAATATGTTTGGACGCATTCGCAATTGTCCTTGCAAAGATAATTTCATTATCATTAATTTCTTGTATATAAGGGGCGATTTCTTTTACCGTCTCTGGTGGAAATCCGTATCTCAATAAGAGAATATATCTACTGTTATTAGTACCATATCTAAAAAGTTCGATTATTCTAGGTGCTCTGGGATCGTTTTGTTGTTCATTATAGATTTCAAATGCGGCAATTAATGTGTCTGAAAGTGAAAAGGAAAGCACCTGATCAGAGTAATCATAAGTGTCGTACATTATGGCATCATAACTCACTTTTTCTTTAGGGGTACCTTCTTTGAAAATACTAAACCTATTCACCAAACTACTGTCAGGTAATTTATGCGCTGGTTGAGAAAACTGAGCATCAGTGGCAAATTTGTTATCCCTTCCAGAAATAAAACTATATCTAATACCTACTATCTCGCTAAATGATCTACCTTGGGTAGCATGGAAAAAAATATCAATGGCTTGATTAAAAACACTGGTCTCACCTGCATGTAATTCTCGTCCTAAAGAGGCTTCAAAAATCCTTTTTAATGAATGTTTTGCTTGTTCCCTTTTCTCCTTATTATCATTCCCTCCGATACTTCTTCCCAAATCGTCAGGGTATCTATAGAAAATGTTCAAGAATTGTTCTGTATCTAATAAAACCGAAGGATGGGATAAACGATCTACCTTTTTCTGAGGAACATTTTTTTCATCGTTAAAAGTATCATTCTGAATCGATTCAATAAATTCTTTCTCATCATTCTCGTGAACTCCTGTAGGGGGATTTTCCAAGACAGACTCTTCATTTAGAAAATAAGGTGTATTTATTCTCTCTGAGAAAAGCTTCGCACTCGTTGTAAAAACATATCCATAATCAAATATCTTGTTAATCGTCAATCGACCAGCTCTACCAATTAAATTTTTAAAAGCCAAAGCTCGGTCAGCGTCACTATCAGCAAAAAAACGATTATTCTGTAGCCAAACTATATCGAAAGGCATGTTTACCCCTTGCGCTAATGTGCTTGTTGCAAAACAAAGAGTAGAATACCCTTTCCGAATAAAGTCTTCAATCAAAAATCGAACTTCCAATGGAATAGACCCATGATGGATTACAACACCTTTGTTTAACAATTCTACTAACGAAGAAGAGTGCCCTGGTTTATCGGCACCAATAATATGTTTTATTGTGTCAATTATTTCTAAGGCTTCTAGATCTGTAACTGCTTTTAGATTCGAGATATAGTCTTGAAAATCGTCTCTGAAAGATCCATTGTAAATCGAGTTCTTTGAAACATAAACTAAAATGGAGTGACCACCTTTTAACGCAAACTCTTTGAAATCACTTCCAAATGCTAAACAATTTTTTTTGTTATAACCTTTATCCAAGTATGGAGAAAAGTAGTAATGACCGCCCCAGTTTTCTTGAACACAAATTCTTCCTACAGCACCGTAATTATATGCATGAGCATATTCATTACCTGTCGATAATCCATGTTTTGAGAATTGAGCCTCGGGGTTCTCTATAAAAGGATGAGCAAATATTATTTTGGCATCGGGAAAATGCCTTTTTACTCGTCTTACGGTAACATCGAAAATTACTCCCCGAGTACCTTCTTCAGAAATTTGAGCTTCATCAAAGAAGAATGTTTTGATGTTCATTCTGTCTTTGAATTGGTATAAGTCTTTTGATCTTTCTGGAGTTAGAATAAATATACGCCGTAATTGCCTACTTGTATAAATCAAGTCCACAAATGAAGTAATCATGACACTCTTATCACCTTCGAACTTTCTCTTCATAGAATTAATATACTCTGCGATCAAAGCTCGGGAGGGAACAACGACCACAGCGTCCCCAGTATCTTCTGCTATAAAGTCACGTATAGAATAAGATTTTCCAGCACTGGTTGGTGCGGAAATAGAGATATGTTGCACTTCATCTATTGCACGTCTAATACTTGCCTGTACAGGTGTTAAAACTGCATTATATTTTTCCTTATGTGTTTTCCCAAAACCTTGCATCAAAAATGAATACAGGTTGTCTGGTGACGTGATTTTGTAGAAAAGCCCTAGAGCAGAAATGATTTTCTCTTCAAATAGTTCAAACGATTCTGGATGGAATTCCTTTATGTAACTTAATTTCTCAAGTACAATTGCGTCTTTTGGGCCTTCACGATGAATCTGATCTAAAAGCCGTGATAATTCATCTGAAATATTTACAGTCTGCTTAATTTGCTGAATCATCATAACTTACACCAATGATATAAATGTTCTTAGCCTTCTTCAGATTATTATACGTCTGGACATTCACTAAAGCATTACGAAGAATCAATAAGGGATTGTTCGTATTGATGGAGAAACCCAATACAATTCCGAAAAGATCACCATCCAGATTAGTCGCAGCGGTTTCTCCAGCAAGTGATCCGAAGTGTACATTATCCATTAGATGTTTATCGGCACCAATAAATTTATCGGCTTGACCCCCCGCACCTGAAGTATCGCCAGAATTACCTCCATAGGGGTTAGATGAGCTGGAAAATTTAGCTTCCCCGAAATGAATGATTTCTTCTTTGCAGACTGTATGAAAATCAAAGCCCTCGTTTTGCGATTTATTTGGTTTCCATAATTCAGCTAATGGTAGAGAACGATGCTCGAAAATAACTTCAAGGGCTTTTGCCGAACCCATAGAAACCATCAATTCACCAAATTCGCTTGAAACCTTACTTCCAGCTGTCAAATTCCCTTTGAATATCTTGACTAATTTTTCTGCCGTTCTTGAAGTGGTACTTTCATAGGCACGTCTAGCTCTAAGATCTAAATCCATTATCCAAGATTGATCAGTGACACGACTAGTAAGTTCTATTGCGATTTTTTCAAGGTCAGCGATACTAACGTGACAAATAAAAACATTTCCAGTGTTTGAATTAGCAGTTACGGCCTTAAATGTTGCACCCCAAGTTATTTCCTCAAAAATATTTCCATAATCAAGTGTAGTCGTCATATTGAGTTTTCAAATAGTGTTGGTTGAGTCGAATATAGTAATTTACTATTGATTAGCAAACTGTGTTTGAGAATACTATTGTAAACTTATGTTATGTATATCTTCCGCCAACTGATTGTTCGTTAATGGTCGTGTCCCCGCTACAAGATGAAAACAGTGAGTTTTCAAATAAAATGGCTTTCTGAAAAGGAGGTCATTTTTGCGTTGGATTGGTAATGTCGAGTGGTTTTTTTTACTTTTTGCCGTTTTTCAGCGTTCTTTCATACCTTAATTAAGAATTTGTTTTTATTATTAGAGTTTATTTACATAAACCACTATTTATGAAACGATTTACCACTACACTCTTTGTGCTAGTTTCTACTAGTATAATTGCCCAAAATGACTTTTATTATCATTCTAAGTCAAATTTTCACAGTACTGACAACGATGGAGCGCTACCCGTGATGAGGACATTTTCACCTAAAGAAAATGAGGTTTATAAGATAACAAATACAATATCTGCAAACTTATTTTCAACGAATAAATGTATTGACGATTCAGAATTCTTGATTTGTCAAAATTCAGAAATCCGAATAACGTATGTTTCGGATGATAAGACCCAGATAGTGGTTCGTTTAGACAAAATATATAATTGTACTGATAGCTTAGATGATAAAAGACGAGCTAAATTTCTAAGTTATTGCGTTGATCCTACTATGTTCAACTCTGCTAATATGGAGCTGGTAAAAGGTGTTTCATTTAATATAGGCCTCGTTACTTTTGCCGTCCCATTAAAATTTGATTTACGAAGCTATAAAGTATATCCTGGTGGAGAAATTGCAGTTGCGCCTGCACTAAGATTAATCTTTGATGGTTCTGGTAGTAGTATTACTGCTACACCTTTTATTGGATTTTCGAGAATTCCTTTGAATGATGTGAATTCCCAAAGTGAAACAGATTTAAAAACAGTAACTGGGGTTTCATTGGGGTTTGGATTCGGGTTTTCGTTTCCGAATGGGGTTCAAATGGGAGCGTATTGTGGCTGGGATCATTATAATTCTGAAGGTATAAAGAACATTAGTCGATGGGTAAGCTTTGGAGTTGGTTATGAATTTTTACAATATTACGATAAGAAGAAGGAAACTAAAGTTAATTAACTCCGTTTTCAACTTTGGCATTTTAATGTGAATTCAAGTTATTTATATCCTCCTTCAAATGAATATTCAATAATGGTCGTGTCCTTGCTAAAGCGAAGCCGTTATATCAAACACCTCATTAAATCCTCTGTGAGGTTCGATTTCTTTCCGTTCGCGGGTACCAACAAAGTAGAAAAGCCTTTGGAAATTTCCAGAGGCTTTTTTCGTTTGTACGAGTGGCTTTTTACTTCGCAGCCGTATTTTTTTGTCTTCTTCCGAAAGCTTTCGGAATGATTCTCTTTCTCATTCTGAAATTGTATTAAAGATCAGCCATTATTTTTCAGTTCGCCGCGGCGGAGAGAAGCAAAACGAGAATGAGTTAGATCTTCCTCACGCTTTTTAAATATACTTTACTTCAGCTCTTTTTCAGTTTTGAGTTCAGAGGATTGAGTACTGGATACAAAACCTGGATCATGTCAAAAAACCTATGGACGCAGAAAAAATCAAGCATAAATTTGGTTTCCCACGACGAATGAGTAAAAATTATTGCATATTTCCGAATCCTCTAAACTGGAAACTAAAAGTATTTATTTTTGCCATTAAATGATTCGGTAACAGCATTGATACTTCGGTTTTCGAAGTAGCTGAATTTAGTTTTATAATGGTTCATAATTGAGCATTAAAAATGCGTCAAAAGATTAACGTACACTGCAATTAAATGTTAGGATTTGACAATTGTATTTTACTCTAAAGTAGATTTGACAGGATCAAATAATAATCAGTGTTTCAATCTATAAGCAACAACCGAATATTATTTCAACACTTGCACAATTAAATTAATTTAATAGATTTGTGCAAAAAAAGACAAGTTTAGTTTACAACTATGAAATTCATTACACTATTTACTGCAATAATTTGTAGCTATTATTCATTTTCACAATTCAACATTCAAGGTAATATAACGGACACGAATAACACCGTAATCGACTACAATGTCTACATTCTAAATGCAAAAGATTCTTCTTTTATTATTGGTGATTACTTTAATGAAAATCAATTTAAGTTAGGTGGGATTTCGCAAAAAAATATTCTTGTCAAAATAAGTGCTTTAGACTACCAAGATACTGTTATAGCTGTTTCTAACTTGAATGCCAACTACGATTTAGGCATCATTATATTAACAAAATATTCCTCTATTGATGAAGTAGTTATTACTGCCAACAGACCAATTTTTGAACGTATTGATGGTAACACAATCGTTAATGTTGAAAACACAATGTTAAGTTCTAGCGCATCAGTATTAGAACTTTTAACGAAAACGCCAAGTGTTAGAGTTGAAGACAATTTGATTAGTTTGTTCGGTAAAGGTGAAGCACTTCTTTATCTAAACGGAAAACAAATAACTTTTGAACGATTAGGTTCTATTCCCGTTAGTCAAATTATTAAAATTGAGGTTATTTCTAATCCTTCTGCAAAATATGATGCACAAGGAAGAGCTGTCATTAATATTCTTACCCGAGTAAACACACAAGAAGGGTTTAGTGCGCGCATCAATGAAAATGCAACTTTTGCTAAACATTTTCTTCAATCGCATGGGTTAACTTTAAACTACACCCATAAAAAGTTGTCACTTACAGCAGATTACGGATTGAGTTTAGGGGTAGATTGGAATAGTAGAACTGTAGATCGTACTATTAGTTCCTCTTTGGGTGATTTTGTCTCTCATAACGAGACCGAGGAAAATACACGTTTAACGAATGTTTCGAATTATAAATTCGGACTTAGTTATGACCTAACTAAGAGCAGTAACTTTTCCATTCAATATGATGGTCTATACAACCGCTATGATCTTGACATTACTTCTATGACAAAAATGCAGGATCCGAATGGTGATATTACTACATTAGATGTTCCAAACCAAGGTCTTACCATAAACAAAAATAATTCGATTAATGTTAACTATACTTTGCAAACCGACACCCTCGGAAGTAATCTATTTATTGGAGGTCAATACAATAGTTACAATACAAAGTTATATGATTTAATCGATGAGAAAATCTACTTAAATGATATACTAAATAATAGAGCAACCCGTGTGAATGATGGTTTAAATCAAGTTGATATCATTACTGCGCAAATTGATTATCTCAAAGTATTCAAGAATAATTCACAACTCGAAATAGGTGGAAAATACGCCAATGTTCGTAATGACGGTAAAATTGAATTTAGATCACAAGATTATCAATCAACTGATTGGGTGATTTTTCCGCAGTTTACCAATAGCTTCTTATACTCCGAAGATGTTCCAGCAACTTATGCTCAATATTCTATATCTCTGAAAGAAAAATGGCGATTTTCTGCAGGTGTGCGATCTGAATTATCCATTATAAGTGGTTACTCTAGAGTTTTAGAGAAAAAAGTAATCGATACAACCTATTTTAATCTGTTTCCAGCAGCCAAATTGACCTACTCAAAATCCGATGATCTTGTATTTTCCTTGAGTTTATCTTCACGCATCAATAGACCTCGTTATCAAAGTATTGATCCGTTTGTTTGGTACAATGATTCCTTAACATCCTCTCAAGGAAATCCATATTTAGTTGCAGAGAAAAGTTATTCAACAGAATTTCAAACAACTTTCAAAACTTATTCTTTTAAGGTTGGTTACACTTACTCTTTAGACCCAATCAAAGGCTTACCTATTACAGGTCAAACAGGACCAAACAGCATTATTTACTCTACATTTAATTTAAAAAACGAAAATCAGGTCTACTGCTCGTTAGAGATTCCTATAGAATACAAATTCTTCTATTCTTACAATTCAATAAGTGGATCATATGACCAACTTAATGCAAGTACTCCTGGCATTATCAATCAGTCTGTAAAACCTCAATTATATGTTTATTCCTATAATCAATTCACTGTAAAAAACTACTTTAAATTCGATCTTCAAGCTGAATACACATCTCCTTACTCAAACGGAATCACCAAACAAATAACCGGATTTTCTTTAGCGGCGGGTGTTTCCAAGACCATGCTTAACAGAACTCTTTTTTGCAGAGTGATGGTAAATGATATGTTCAAAAGCTATTATGAAGAACGCAGTTCAACCATTGGTGTCTTTAATTCGAAGGGATATGAAAAGCTTAATACATTTTATATACGAATCAACGTTGTATACAAATTCGGAAGATTGAAAGAACCTAATTATAAAAACAAAACAGTAAACGATAACGAATTCAATAGAGTTTAAAACTAACGTAACACTAGATTTTTAACATGATTTTATCAATCACTATTCAAGCCTCCAAAAAGGTCTTTAGCGTTCTTAACTCCGATCTCACTATAGATCGAAGTATGACGTATGGTGAATTGGAAAATCGTGTTGCTGTTTTAAGTCAAAAAATAACGTATTCAGCTAATCCTGTTTTATTATTATTCGAGGACGCTGAAGAGTTTATCGTTGCATTTTTAGCTTGTCAAAAGAAGGGAATGATTCCCGTGCCTATGTTCTTCCCGAAGAGCAAGCGCAATTTTGATCGACTAAGCACTGTTATTTCGAATTCAAAATGTGATTTGGTGCTGTGTGAAACGAAGAATCAGCAGCGTATTCAGACTGGAATTCATAAAATTATTGATTCAACTATCAAGATTGTTTCCTCTATAGATTTAGAACAATTACCCGACAATAACTTGCCTGATCTACAAAACGAGGTTGCCTTTATTCAATACACTTCCGGTTCAACAGCTTTGCCAAAAGGAGTCATTGTTTCTTTTGAAAACCTAGAGAAGAACCAACAAATGATACAGGAACTATTTGGTTGCAACGAGCAATCGATTATTCTCTCTTGGCTGCCTTTTTACCATGATATGGGATTGATCGGCAATTTGTTGCATACGTTGTATGTTGGAGCAACCTGTTATTTGATGTCGCCTTTATCGGTAGTTCAGTCGCCGTTTTCATGGCTCAAAGCAATTTCTACCTATCATGTCACACATAGTGGAGGACCCAATTTCATGTATGATCTGTGTGTTCAGAAAACAGATCGAACGTTGATTAATGAATTGGATTTATCTTCTTGGAAGGTAGCCTACAATGGTTCCGAGCCGATTAAACGATCTACTATTGAATCGTTTATTGACACTTTCTCGAACTGTGGTTTTAACGCCGAAGCATACTATACATGCTATGGTTTGGCTGAAGCTACATTACTGGTGTCGGGTGGGAAATACGTAGATTCAAACACTGAATTTCTTTCATCCGGACAAATTTGTGCAGGCGCAGATGTACAGATTTTAAACGATCCATCTAAGTCAAGTGAAGGTGGCGAAATTCTAATTCATGGTGATTCTGTTACCAAAGGATATTTAAACCAATCAATGGATGAATTATTTGTTGAGCTAAACGGTAAACAATATCTAAAAACAGGTGACATAGGGACAATTATCAATCAAGAATTGATTATTTCCGGACGATCGAAAGAACTCATTATCATCAATGGGAAAAATTATTTCCCGTACGATTTGGAAAACGAGATTGCTGCTTCCATGGTAGAAGTGGAAGAAAATGGAGTAATTGTTTCTTATATCGTTAAAAACGGAATGGAGACTCCAATCGTTTTCGCAGAATTAAAAAAAGCCGCACTTTTAACGGTAAACACAGCTACACTTTGTAGTGCTATCGATCATCTAATGATTGAACTATGTGGCGTGGAGTGTGCAGATATTATACTCTTTAATCCTCGTAAATTGGAGCGCACCTCAAGTGGGAAACTGCAACGTGTAGCCACCAAAAACAATTACTTAGCGCAAGAACTAGAAGCTATTTATAGTAAAAGAACAATCCTAATTCCTACATCAGCTTCGAAGCAACAATGGATTAAAGCCATTTTAAATGAAGGAGATCTTGATCGTACAAGGGATTACTTATCTGAAATTCTTTCTGACAAACTCAAAATTTCTTTATGTACAACTGATTTTGATCGAAATCTACTCGATTTAGGAGTTGACTCATTACGAAGTGTTGAAATTGTATCTGTAATCAACGCTGATCTTGGATTAAATATCCATGTAAACAAGTTATTGAATTTGCAAACTACATTGGATTTTGAAGAGTTTATTAAAAATTTAGTTTGGATGAAATCAACCACCTCTAACGATGAATCTATTTTAATATGACTGTAATTGAATTAATCACCAGCCTACGTAAAATTCAGGTTTCATTGACAATCGAAAATGGAAACCTTCGATTAATTGGAAACACCAAAAATATTGACGCGCAATTATTAGCTCAGATAAAAGAACGCAAAGAAGATCTTATGGAGTTCCTTGCAGAAAGTCAACAAAATTTTGAGCTGGAGGTAATACCCAAAGCACTACAAAAAGAAGTATATCCTTTATCGAATGCGCAGCGTCGTTTATGGTTGTTAAGCCAATTCGAGGGAGGAAACCAAGCATACAACATTACTACCGAACTTTATTTGAACGGAACTGTAAGCGTTGAAAAGTTAGAAGAAGCATTCAATCAATCGATAGCGAAACACGAAAGTCTACGAACCATTTTCACAACAGTAGATGATGAGCCAGTGCAAAAAATCCTCTCATCTATCCCTTTTCGATTTGATTTTGGTGATGTACAACTTGCTCCCAATAAAAAACAAGCCCTCAAAGAAGAAGTCGAAAACGCCAAGAATCACATCTTCAATTTAGAAAAAGGACCGCTTCTGCGTGTAAGGCTGATCACCATTTCAGCAACTGAATACGCCTTGTTGTTTTCTTTGCATCATATCATCACAGATGGTTGGTCAATTGGCGTATTGGTACAAGAAATAATGGTCAATTACAAAGATCTTTGTTTAGGAAATGCTGTCAATGAAGTAACCGATTCTTTGCAATACAAAGACTTTACAGAATGGATTTCAGCTAAGCTTGAAGGAGAGAATGGAAAACAAGCACGTGCTTTTTGGCAAACCAAAAAATTGGGGGAAGTATTACCCATTTCTCTTCCTACCGATTTTAAAAGACCTGATTTGAATCTCTTTGAAGGAGCCACACAAAAGTTCTTTTTCGACACAGATTTTCACCATTCAATCGAACAATTTGCTCGTAATAATCGCGTTACTATTTTTCAAGTGTATCGTGCTTGTTTGAGCATTCTTTTACATAAACTTTCTGGTTTAGCTGAAGTAATCATTGGTACTCCAGTATCTGGACGTTCACATCCACAGCTGCATAATCAGATTGGATTATTTGTGAATACGTTACCTCTTTTTTCGAAAATAGTTGGCGATGAATCATTTGAAAGTTACTTAACTGCTCTAGCAAAAGATTCACTCAAGTCATTTGAATACCAAGATTATCCGCTTGATTTAATCATCGAAGAATCGAATGTTACCCGTGATACTTCCAGAAACCCACTGTTTGATGTGATGATGGTATTGCAAAATACTGCAATTGGCGATGGTTCAATTGATTTCAAGAATCAGCATGGCTTTCAAATGACGGAATTAGATCTGTACTTGTTTGATAATACAGTAACAGAACGTGGAGATGTTCCTTCTAAATTTGATTTGAGTTTCAATTTTGCAATTGATTCAACCATAGGTCATTTTGTAGAAATTGAATACCGCACCAAACTGTTCAAGAAAAGCTCGATTCAACGTATTCATGCTAGTTTCGAGTACATTCTAAAACAAGTTATTGCTAATCAAACGACTTCACTGAATGCGATTCAATTGATTGATGAAGCGGAAAAAAACACCATTCTGACTCAATTTAATCAGCCCATTGAACCCGTTTTGGAAACTTCACTATTCGATTTACTTACACCATCATTTGCTAAAAACGCTTCCAAAATAGCATTAACTGTTGCTGATAAAACGATCAGTTATTCCGAATTGGAAATGCGCACTGAACAAGTTGCTGCTGTACTTCAACATGAAATCGGATTGGCAACTGGAGCTAAAATCGGACTATTATTAGATAGAAGCGAGCATTTAGTGTATTCTGTACTTGGTGTTTTGAAAGCAGGTCATGCGTATGTTCCTGTAGATATTACCTATCCAGACGATCGCATTACTTATATTTTAGAAGATTCCAATGTAGCGCTCTTACTGACAGATCCTAACGGCAAACTTCGAATACCAGACAATTTCCAAGGAACTGTAGTCGACGTTACTGCTTTAGAAGAATACACTTTTCAGGAAATTAATACAACCAACCAAAACGATACAGCCTACTTGATTTACACATCAGGCTCTACTGGCAAACCAAAAGGAGTAGAAATTTCTCATTTGAATGCGTTGGCTTTCTTGAAATGGTCTGATCAAGAATTTAAAAACACCCCTTACGATTGTCTTTTCGCAGCAACTTCATACTGTTTCGATTTATCTGTATTTGAAATGCTTTTGCCACTTATTCAAGGTAAACGAATCCGGATTTTAAAATCGGCATTGGAAATTGCAGACTACGCGCAGCATGATCAAGCGATCCTCATCAATACTGTTCCGTCTGTTGTTCGCAATTTATTGGATCAAGATGTTGATTGGAAAAATGTCGTGGCGTTGAACATGGCAGGTGAACCTGTTCCAGTCATTTTCCACGATTTATTGGATTACAAAAAGATAGAAATCCGTAACCTATACGGTCCATCAGAAGATACTACTTACAGTACCATGTACCGCTTTGCAGATGGTCAATATGAAAGTATTCCAATCGGTAACGCAGTTGGATATACGCAAGTTTACATCTTAGATCAAAGCAATAACCTTATGCCAATTGGCGTAGAAGGTGAAATTTGTTTATCTGGTCTTTCTGTTGCTAAAGGCTATTTGAATATGCCTGAATTAACCACTGAAAAATTCATTGAAAATCCGTTTATTAATGGACAGCGAATGTACCGAACGGGTGATCTAGGAAAGTGGTTGCCAGATGGGAAAGTTGCCTATATCGGTCGAATGGATGACCAAGTGAAAGTGCGCGGATACCGTATTGAATTGGGCGAAATTCAATACCGAATAGAACAATTAGACGGCGTGCAACAAGCAGTGGTTGTAGTCCGTGAAGTGAATGGTGAAAACACGATTATAGCCTATTGGAATAGTTTGCAAGAAATCACTGCTGATGTCATTTCAGCGCATTTAAAAGCGTTCTTGCCGCATTACATGATTCCGAGTTATTTTGTGTTCATGGAAGAAATTCCGCTCAATAGTAACGGTAAAGTTGACAAGAAGAAACTACCAATGCCAGAGAAATCGCTTCAATTGGAGTGCATTAAACCAGAAAATGAGTTACAGCAACATTTGTATGCTATTTGGGTTGAGGTATTAAACACCACTGAATTTGGGATCACCAATAATTTTTTCGAATTGGGTGGACATAGCTTAAAAGCGACCAAACTGCGAGGAATTATTGCCAGAGAAATTGGTAAAGACATTACAATCAATGAAATTTTCTTAACGCCAACTATTCAGGGTCAAGCGCAATTGCTTGAAACAAAAGGATTGAAAGAACTACAGGTAATCCAAGCGACGGAACAACAAGCGTATTACCCAGTTTCTTTCACCCAAGAACGCTTGTGGGTTTTGACCCAATTTGAAGAAGCATCCAAGGCTTACCACATGCCAGCTGCATTTAAAATTAGTGGTGACCTGGATATTCAACGTCTTCAAGCGGCGGTGAATATGGTTGTTGAAAAACATGAAAGTTTACGTACGGTATTTAAAGAAGTAAATGGCTATCCTGTTCAACTCATTCAACCGATAGAAAAAGCAGTTATTGAAATCGAACAACATACACTTGCCAATTCAACTGATTCGTTGAATGAATTTTTGATTGCAGATTGGCAACGACCGTTCGATTTACAAGACGGACCGTTATTGCGTTGTTCGCTTGTACAGACCGAATCAGAAATGATTCTTTCGTTTAATATGCACCACATCATTAGTGATGGATGGTCCATTGGCGTATTGTTTTCAGATGTCACAAAAGCATATGCTCTGTTGACCGACAACGATCGCCAAAGCCTTGTTCCACTTGAAATACAGTTCAAAGATTTTGCTATTTGGCAACGCAATTATCTTACTGAAGACAAATTACAAGAGCAATTAAACTATTGGAAAGACACCGTATTTCAACAGGGGGTTTCACCAATTGAATTACCAACCGATTTTCACCGACCGGAAGTAAAAACCTATTCTGGTGCAACATTAAATCATACCTTTTCTAAAAAATTAACGCAACAACTGGTTCAATCCAATCATAAAGCAGGTGCCAGTTTGTTTATGAGTTTAATGGCGAATGTGTCCATTTTGATGAAAAAATTGGCCAATCAATCTGACATCACAATCGGAACACCCGTTGCAGGAAGAGATACCACACAATTGCAGCACCAGATTGGCTTTTTTGTGAACACGCTTCCAATTCGTACCGAAGTCACTGGTGATTTAAGTTATCAGGAATTACTTGCCAATGAACGTTCGAATATTTTAAAAGCGTTTGATTACCAGTATTTCCCTTTCGAATTATTGGTGCACGAACTACAGCCAAAACGCGATCTTTCCCGCTCGCCACTATTCGATGTAATGGTGGTATTCCAAAATATGGAACTTTTAGAGGGCAATCAAAACGGTTTTGGTGAATCCGTTACATTAGAAAAATTAGCTATTTCAAGTGGAATTACCAAGTACGATTTGACCTTCTCGTTTTCCGAAGTGGCAGACCAGATTCAGTTGGAACTAGAATATAACACTGATCTTTTCACTCTGAAAACAATTGAACGGTATGTTAGTTACTTGCAAACCATTTTAGAAACGACATCCTCGAATGATGCGATTCTTATTGCAGAGATAGCGCTTCAAAATTCAGAAGAACAATCACTGATTCTTTCCAAAGGAGATCGAACCAACGTGAACTACAAGGAGCAAGAAACAATCGTTTCATTATTTAAAAAAGCAGCTAACGATTTCCCCCAAAACTGTGCCTTTAAGGTTGGTGAAAAAGAGATTACTTATGCTGAATTAGATGAAAGAAGTGGCCAATTGGCACGTATTTTAAAAGATGAACATCAAGTACAAGCAGAAGATTTAATTGTTTTGCATACAGAGCGAACAGAATGGATGATCATTGCCATTTTAGGAGTTCTAAAAGCTGGAGCTGCGTATGTTCCAATTGATCCCTCCTACCCAGCATCACGCATTGAATATATACTAAATGATTCTCAAAGCAAACTCCTATTGTTTGACGGTGAATTGTCGGAAGCAATGCAAGCACTTATTCCAACCAACACGTTAAGTGTGAATTTGGAAGCGATTAACTTTTCTGGAGATACCTATTCAGCCGATGTACAACCTGAACACCTTGCCTATGTGATCTACACTTCTGGTACAACGGGCAATCCGAAAGGTGTACTCATTGAGCATCGAAATGTGAATCGTTTGCTTTTTAATGAGAAAGATTTATTTGACTTCAATGAAAACGATGCGTGGTCTTTGTTCCATTCTTATTGCTTTGATTTCTCTGTTTGGGAAATGTATGGTGCATTATTAAAAGGAGGGAAATTGGTGATGGTTCCAAAAGAAATCGCTCAAGATTCAACCGCATTCTTTGATTTCTTGCACCACGAAAAAATTACCATATTAAATCAAACACCAACCGCATTCAGAAGTCTTTCCCTTGTGAATAACAAGCGTTTTGACTCCATAAGTTTAGCTGTGCGCTATGTTATATTTGGTGGAGAAGCCTTGATGCCAGAAATTTTAGAGCCTTGGAAAAAAGCCTATCCTTCTTGTAAGTTGATCAATATGTACGGGATTACCGAAACTACGGTGCACGTTACGTATAAAGAGATTACCGAAAACGAAATTCAGACCAATAAAAGTATCATCGGTGATCCGATTCCAACCTTGAGTTGTTATGTATTGGATCAAGATTTAAAACCTGTCACAATTGGCGTTGTCGGTGAATTATGTGTTGGTGGTGCAGGCGTTGCAAGAGGATATCATAACAGACCTGAGCTTACTGCTGAGAAATTTGTGGACAATCCTTTCAATTCGAATGAGAAAATATACCGTTCTGGAGATTTTGCACGCATTTTATCCAATGGAGAAATTGAATACATTGGACGAAAAGACGAGCAGGTTAAAATACGTGGTCACCGCATTGAAATTGGTGAAATTGAAGCGGCATTGCTCAAAATTACTGATATTGAGGATGCGGTTGTATTGGCTACAAAAAACCTACAAGGGGAATACGAGCTTTCGGCTTATGTAATTTCTACGGTTAAAGATAGTTTGGTAATTGCCGATTTGCGAGCAAAACTACAAGCGCAATTACCCGCATATATGGTTCCAAGCTTCTTTGTAGAACTCACTGAATTTCCATTGACATCCAACGGAAAACTGGACAAAAAAGCCTTGCCATCACCAACAGAAACTGGCACTTCTGCAACAGAATATAGTGCTCCAAGAAACGAAATAGATGAACGAATCATTGCTATTTGGGAAGCAATTCTAGATCGAGAAAAAATCGGCATACAAGATAATTTCTTCGATTTGGGAGGACATAGTTTAAAAGCTACGCGTGTTTTGACCAAAATTCAGGAAGAGTTTGGGGTGAAAATTAAAATCACTCATTTCTATAAGAACCCTATTGTAAAAGAAGTATCAGATTATTTGTCAGTAGCAATATGGTTAGATCAGGACTTGGGAAATGAGATGCCAAAAGAAAATGAAATTATTATTTAAATCTAAAATAGAATGGAAAATAACTGGTGGATAGACAATCAATTCTTTATCAATAAGGATAATAAGCTTTTGATTAATAATTACAGTGTAGAAGAACTTGTGAGTAAGCACGGAACTCCTCTATACGTTTATAACATGGATAAAATCATTCATAATTACAGACGAATTAATGAGGCAATGAAAAAATATTGCCCAGATAACATGAAGGTGAGTATCCATTATGCAATGAAGGCAAACGGATCAAGAGAAGTTTTGAAGCGTTTGTTACAGGAAGGTTGTTGTATCGGTTCGGCATCAGTAGGTGAATTTACTCGGGCAATAGAATGTGGCTATAAACCTGAAAACATCATTTTTACTGCTCCTGCTTTCGGATTAAATAATTATAAGGTTGTTGCTGAAAAAGGAGTGTTAATGAATGTTGACAGCTTTTCACAGATTAAAAGACTTGCAAAGTTCGGACCATTGGACATAGCGATAAGACACAACCCGGGAATTAATGGAGTTGGCTTTAACAAAAAGTATAAAATGAGCGGAGAAGATATCAAGGCAATTCGTCTTGGAATCTATACTGATGATATTATAGATGCTTTTGAAATGGCCAGAGAATTGGGACTTAACCCAGTATGTTTACATCAGCATGTTGGTTCAAACTGGACAGATGAAAGTCAAATTCCTTTATTTCAGCAAAGCATAGAAAGTGCTCTTGAAAAAATCCAGGAATTGGAAAAAAGAGGGTTTAAGATCAAGACGTTGAATATCGGTGGAGGCCCAGGAGTAAAAAGTCATAGTGATTATGCTCCGTTCCCGTTGGAAGAATTTAGTAAAGCAGTATGGGATGTTGTTTCACGCTACAAAACAAATATTACGGAGCTAGCTTTAGAACCAGGCAGATTTATTGTAGATGATGCAGGAATCTTATTGGCACAGGTAGATGTTGTGGAGCAAAAAAAAGGAATTAACCTAGTTGGAATCAATGCTGGTTTTAACTTGATTCACCACATGTTCATTTACAACATCCAAAAAGAAATTTGCAACACCTCTAACTTGGAATCAGATAAAACCGAAACCTATTCAATAGGGGGGTATTTGGGGGAACAGAGTGATATTTTCTTTGAAGAACGTGAACTTCCTATTATTCAGGAAGAAGAAATCGTCGCCCTGTTTCCTGCGGGCGGATATTGTGCTTCGGAATTAGCGTTTCATCACTTACTTCAGCATCCGAAAGAAGCAATTATTGAAGGTGATCAGCTAAAGGTGAATGAGATAGAGTATAAACAAGTTTTACTGTCGAAGCATGAAGAAATCAGCAATTATTGATCCTGAAAATAAAAAATATGTATCTGATTGCACATTGAGAGATGCAGTCAATGCGCCAGGGATGTATTTGGAATTAGACGAAAAATTGAAAATCGCTCATTTTCTAGACAGCTTCCATATAGATGAAATTGAAGCGGGAGTAGTCATTGGTGATAAAAAAGATGATGAAGTCTTAAAACGGTTTGCTCAAAGCAATTTCAATACTCCAGTTTCTTGGGCATATTTCTGCAGTAATGCTCAAAAAATGGGAGAAATTCTTTCGCAACTGGAAAATTTCAACTTTAAGCGAATCTTTATTTCTATTCCCTGTTCCGAGGATTTTATCAAGATCAAATTAAGACGTTCTTTGAGAGCCACTATGGTTTTGCTAGACAAGGTTGTTTCAGAAGCGGTATCAAGAGGATTTACAGTCATTTTTAGTGGAGAGGATGCTGCACGCGCAGATCTGAACTTTTTAAAGGAATATATAAAGGTGGGACAGGATGCAGGAGCTCAACGCTTTCGTTTTGCAGAGTCGATTTCTTGTTTGAATCCTGAAATCATGAAGTCAAAAATGGAGATTCTCACCCAAAGCCTTGAAATCCCAATTGAGGTACATTGTCATTCTGGATATGGATTAGCGGTATCAAATTCTTTGGCTGCAATTAATGCTGGCGCGAAATGGATTTCAACCACAATAGAAGGAATCGGTGAAAGAGGCGGAAATACTTCTTTAGGAGTGATTTTATTGTATTTGAAGCAATTCAATAATCAACATTACCTCGATTTGTCGAAATTAAAAGAAGTGTC
This sequence comes from Fluviicola sp., assembly GCA_043721195.1. Lineage (GTDB taxonomy): Bacteria > Bacteroidota > Bacteroidia > Flavobacteriales_D > Crocinitomicaceae > Fluviicola. The sequence goes on from JAYSRF010000213.1 coordinate 59,595, forward strand.
GGATTACTTTTCTTATTTAACGAAAAATCCGATACACCGATTTCATTCAATTATAGGGAAAGATGCCTTTACATATGAAATTTTCAATCAATTTTCAAACTATGATGTCTACGAGGATTATCCTCCTGAATTAGTTGGAAATCAAAGAAACCTTGCAATTGGAAGCAAACTCGATCCTGCATCATTTGAATATTTTTTAGGATCTGAAATCGCAAGTTCTATTGGAGAAAAATTCCATGAAATGATCCAAAAAACAGTGCAAAACGAGCGAAATTATATTACAAAAGAAAAACTATTAACTCTAATAAAACAACAAAGCTATGAACGAATTTAATGTTACTTGCCCAGAATGTGACTACCAATATTCTGTAGAAGAACCAATGGTAGGTGAAGTGATTAAATGTGGCGATTGTGGTCTTGCATTTGGCATCTTGACCATTAATCAGGAAAACAAAACTGTTGATTTGATGCTTGCAGAGATCAATAGTGAAGATTGGGGGCAATAATTCATGGGGACATTAATTCTTATCTACTCTATCCTTCGAACAGAAGAAAAAGAGATCGTCAAACTGTCATTACAAAGAGACATTAAGGTAATCTGTCTGAATGCAGATGAGTTAGTAATGTGTAGTGACCTATCTGATCAATATTCGAAGGATAGTATTGTTTGGGTAAGAACCCCATCTTATGAAAAAGCCTGTATGATCAGCAATTATTTTGAAAGAAGTGGTTTTAAGGTTGTAAATAGTTACAGGCAACTGCATTTGTTCGGTCAAAAAATCCTAACTGACTTATGGTTGAAAGAAAATAGTCTGAAATCAATTCCCTCTCTGATTAGTTATTCTTCAACTGTATTAGAAAAATCGCTTGAAAGGTTGGGAGAATTCCCATTAATCATTAAACCAAATATTGGCGGATTCGGGAATCTGGTTCATTTAGTAGAAAATAAGAATGAAATCAAGCAGATAGCATCCTACCTGAGTTTGTACGCTCCAGTAAATCAGCAGGTATTATATGTTCAGAAAAAACTGGATATCCAACACGATTTACGAGTTATTCTGCTCAATGGTCAGGCCATTTGTTATATGGAACGATTGAATGAGAATTCCCATGTGAAAAACATTGATAAAGGTGGAAACGGAAAAGCCTTTGTACCAGATCAAGCAATTGAAAAGTGCATTTCACGGTTGGGTAATTTACTGAAAGAAGGTGTATTCGGTGTTGATTTAATTGTTGATAAAGAACAAGAAATTTATGTCTGTGAAATAAATGCTGTTTGTCGCTTCCAAGAAGCTGTAAGGTTCTCTCAAGTAAATATTTACGAAATGATTGTTGAAGAATTGTTTGTTAAAAATCTAGATGGAATTTACAATGAAATATAACATAGCCATATTAGGTGCCAGCGGCATGATAGGAATGAATATCATTTCTTTTATGAGTCAGCATCCTAACATTGATACAATCACGGCTTTTTCCAGGTCCTTGAAAGGAAATTCAATAAGTCAAAATTGGCCAATGCTAAAAAAATTAAGCAATGTAAAATTTGAAGAGTTTTCAATTGAAAAACTGAAAAATTGCGACTGTTTATTTTTGTGTTTACCTCATGGAAAATCTTTTCAATACATCGAGGAAATAATGCTCAGCGGAGTCAGAGTAATTGATCTAAGCCGTGATTTTCGCTATTCTTCCAAAGAGGTTTATCGATCAAGTATTAATGAGGATCATCCTTTCCCGGATTTATTGAAGGAGTTTATTACCATCATTCCGGAGATAAATGGAAAAGAATCGATTGACAAAAAATATGTTTCGATGTATGGCTGCAATTCGTCCTTGAATATCATTGCACTTTATCCATTAATTGACTCAGGATTGATTTCTAAGCAAAACCTGTTTATTGATTCAAAACTTCCTTCTTCAGGAGGAGTTCGCGAGAAGGTTGGAAGATCTCAATTGCATTTTTCACGGAAAGACAATGTAAGGCCGTATAAGCTATTAAAAGAACACCGGCATACAGATGAAATCACTGATTTTTATCAGGATTACATACAGAGCAATGAAATAAATGTCTTTTTGAATACTTACTCTGTGGATTTGACACGTGGTATTTCAAGCTCCATTTATTTTCAGGCGAATACTCCCTTAAAAGAAACTGATTTGCGGAAGCTCTATCGAAAATACTATGAAAATGAAAGCTTCATCCGTATCATCAAACAATTCTCTGGTAACGAGCTTTATCCTACAACGAAAGGTGTCGCAAACACCAATTTTTTGGATATAGGTTTTAGCTTCAATGACACTTACAATACCGGGGTTATTATCGCTACTTCCGATAATTTGATAAAGGGAGGTGCCGGACAAGGAATTCAGGTTTTTAATCTCCAGAATAATTTACCAATCGACACAGGTCTTTACAGATGGCCTGACTTTAACTGATAAATGAAATGGAAATAGCAATAATTAAAATAGGAGGAAGCTGCTTAAGCAGAGAAGTGGAAAAAACAATCAGGAATGTAGTGAAACGATATGCGGGACAAAAACTAATCATTGTGCACGGTTTCGGTAAATCCCTTTCTGATTTTCTAGCAAAAGAAAAAATAGAACGCAGATCCTTCGTCTCACCAACAGGACTGAAATCCTATTTCACGGAAGAAAATGTATTGGCAATTTCCTATATGGTCGCACTGAATTTACGTGAAAAAATTACTCAGGTATTGTGTGAATCAGGTTTCAAAGCAAAAGGTATCTCAGGCTGTGATAATTTGGCCGTAGGCGATCGAAAAAAAATAATTCGCTACAAGGAAGAAAACACCCTTAAGGCTTTTAAAAATGATTTTTCAGGTGAAAATATCCGTTTCAACCTGAAAAAATTAAATGATCTATTGCAGGACAATGATGCTCTGGTTATTTCACCAATAATTTCAGGTACTGAAGGCGGAATTTTGTCTTGTAACGGAGATAAAATCGCGATAGAACTTGCCAGACAATTGGAAGTCAAAAAAATTGTTTTTGTGAGTGATACCAAATATATATATGCCGATGATAAACCATTGGAAACAATTTACATGGATCAGATTCAGGAAGTTAAAAAATTTACTTCTGGCGGAATGTATAAGAAAATTACATATATACAAAATGCACTAAAATCTGGCGTTGAGTCAGTTGATTTGTTTAATGGTCTAGAAGACAGCTTAGAAGTTGGAACAATATTTTATAATTATGAAAGTATTAGTTGTTAATAATCAGAATAAAGATATTCCGTTGAATTTTGATTCCATTTTTAAACGAAATGGAGTTGAATACGAAATCATTCATTATAGCCAGATAACCGACCAATTAGACGATTCAGCTTTTGATACGGTAATTTTAACTGGAACAGACTTGGCACCGCATCTGAATAAAGAACTATTTGCTGGAGAAATATCATTCATCAAAAAAAGTAAACTTCCGATTTTGGGAATTTGTGGCGGATTCTTGATTTTGGCAATTGCCTTCGATGCGGAAATTTTACAGTTGAACAAAGCTCAATATGGAAAAAAGAAAGTCAATATTGTGAATCATGACTCAATATTCGATGGATTAGATTCCCAGATAACTCTTTTTGTGAAGCATCAATATTCATTGAAGCATGAAGTAAAAGGGTTTGAAACGCTTGCTTATTCAGAAGAAGGTCATCTGATTTATGTCATAAAACATCTTAGTGAACGAATTATTTATGGTTTTCAGCCACATCCCGAAAGAAGGAATGATGGAGATATTATAATGGAAAACTTCTTTAAAAAAATAGAACAAGTAATTTATACAAAACAATATGAAAAACACAAATATCAGTAAAGAAACCTTGCAGCCTGCTGACGTAACTCAGCCTTTCGGATCCTATTCTCAGGGATTAAAAGTCTCCATAAACGGAAATGCAGATTTTATTTTTATCACAGGTCAGATTGCACTAGATCTTGACGGAAAAGTACTTCACCCAGGTGACGCAGTTGCTCAGGCAAAAATTGTTTTCGAGCGAATCAGAAAGATTCTTGAAGAAGGTGGTGCTACCATGAAGGATCTTGTTAAAGCACAGATATTTTTAACAGATATGAGCTCCTTTGCAGAGGTGAAAAAAATCCGAAACAGTTACTTCGATGAATTTGCTCCTGCAAGTACACTCGTTGAAGTTAGCAGTTTGGCAAGAGAAGGATGCTGTATAGAAGTAGAAGCTATGGCAATTAAAAACAATTAAATTGAAATTAATGAAAATTATATTAATAGGTTATAAAGGGACTATCGGTAAAGTTGTTTATCAGCACTTATCCAAAAACCATGAAGTTGTTAGCTGCGGAAGAACATCGGGAGATTTTCTCGTTGACATAACTTCACCAGATTCAATTACCGAACTGTTTGAAAAAGTTGGCCATTTTGATGCAATAGTTTGTACGGCTGGAGCAGCTGGTTGGGGACCACTATCAACAATGGATAACGAAAAGTTCTATACTGGAATCAAGAGTAAATTGATGGGACAGGTTAACTTGGTGCTTATCGGTCAGAAATATATTGCTAATTCAGGGTCCTTTACATTGATTTCAGGAATCCTAGCTGATGATCCTGTTTTGGGGGCTTCCAATGCTGCAATGGTCAACGGAGGTTTACATTCTTTTGTAAAAGCAGCGTCTAGGGAATTGACCAATGATATCCGAATCAATGTTGTTTCGCCAGGGATGGTTCGAGACTCAGCTGAAAAATTTGAAAAAACATTTGCTGGCCACATCCCTGTAGAAATGGATGCAGTTGCAATGGCTTTTGTGAAATCAGTTGAAGGAAATACTAATGGGGAAGTTTTACGGGTTTACCCTTAAACCAAATCAGATAGGACTTTAGTATAATGGAAACTATTCAAGAGATAATAAAAAACTTAATGTTGAAAGGCATTTCAATTCGACTCGATAGCACTAGTGAAAATCTAGTGCTAAGAGGAGATTTGGCTATGCTATCTTCTGAAGACAAAAGTTTACTTAAAGAGCATAAGCGCTCTTTGATTGAATTTCTTGTTAACAGAAGTAGTCATAAAGTTGTTATTCCAAAACAGGAAAACCTAAAGGAATACTATGCTTTGTCACCGGCTCAAAAAGGAATCTGGATGAAAAGCAAAATCAACGAAAACTCAAAGATGTTTTTAGTTCCTTTTAAGGAAGAGTTTCCAGAATCCTATTTTCAAATTTCCCTGTTCAATAGAGCTTTAGAGATTTTTACAACAAAGTGCCGCCTTTTTAAAACCGTTTTTGATGATCAAAATGGCGAACCTTATCAAAAAATAGTTGATTTTGATCCAGAAGAACACGTTGTGTATTTCAACTTAGAAAATGCTGATGAGATCGAAGATCATTTAATGGATCCCATTTTTCAGAAGGTAGGAAAACTTCATGAACTCCCTCCATGGCAAATTATTGTTACGAAACATAACGGACAAATCACGCTCCATTTTTGGGTGCACCACATCATAATTGATGGAACATCAATAAATCTTGTTAAAAACGAAATTCGAACTATTTACCAGTCACTAATCCAGAATCAAGAACCCGATCAGGAGAACCATCTTCCAGACTATTTTGATTATTTGACCTGGATAAATGAGAAAGAAAATACCAGTCATTTCAGTAACTTCTGGAAAGATCAATTTCAAAATTACGCAGGTGAATTTAGCTTGATTACGAATAAATTAGCTAAATCAGAATCTGATGATGCTGTGATATACACTTTTGCCAATGGTTTGAAAAATAAAATGGATTTTTTCTGTTTGTCGGAGAAAATGAATAAATCTACCTTGTTTTCTCTCGCAATTGGAATCGTATTAAGTAAAAGAAGTCAATGCAATGATTTTTGCATTGGAGTTCCTGTTTCAGGCCGGGATACTACAGAATTGAATAACATCATCGGGAATCTAGTTAACACGATTCCTCTTAGAATTGATTTGGATTATACACGTTCTGTTGCGGTTGCATTGGAACAAATTCAACAACGATATTATAGTGTAATTGAACACCAGATTTATCCCTTCAATTACATTGTTGAAGATTTTTCAAATGTACACAGAGTCGGAGATTTCTCTTTTTATAATGTGGTATTATCTATTCCTAATCAGTTTGAAAATTTATCGATCGATGAACCAATTGATACCATAAATAATACAGCATTTGATATGATCTTTACTGTATTGGATTATTCAACGGAGATTCGATTGAAAGTTGAATACGATACTTCATTGTTTGATCATGAGATTAGTCATCAAATCGCTTCTGAAGTCGCAACAGTTTTAAATCAAATTACGGAAAATTCAAAAATTCCGCTTCATCAGATTAAGCTAATAGATACTGACATACAAAAATCTTCTCTTTTAAAGGAGAATTTTGATTACAATACTCTTTACCCAGATTGCACCATCATTGAAAAAATCTATAAAATAGCTTCGTTTAACCAATATCAAATAGCTCTCAAATCAGAAAATCAACAAATGATTTATGCTGAGCTGATTCAAAAAATTGAAGTTGTTTCTTCTAATTTAATTAAACGGGGGATTAGGAAAGGAAACAATGTTCTTGTAGATCTTGAAATAAGTTTTGATCAGATCATTATAATGCTGGCTCTTTGGAAAACAGGAGCAGTGTACGTACCAGTTGATTTTTCCACTCCCGAGCAGAGAAAATTATTCATATTTAATGATTGTGAAGCCGTTTTGCGAATAGATTCAGTTGAATGCATGAATTTACAGAATGAAAGCAATGAGGTAGCGAATTCATTTGATGAAGTAGCGAAAGACGATCTTGCCTACATCTTGTATACTTCAGGAAGCACAGGTCTTCCAAAAGGAGTATGTGTGTCCCACCAATGCCTGCATCTAAAACTGATGGAAGAATTAGATCTGATTAACTTAGATTCAACCATTCAATCATATTACATTACCAGCCCATCTTTTGATGTTTCGTTTCTAGAAAATACGATGCCATTAATTGCCGGAGGGACAGTTTTCGTTTCTGCTGATCACAATAATATTGAAGAAATCCACCGTGAAATAGCAACATATAAGCCAAATATACTTCAAGTTACACCAACTTATTTAAGTTATTTTTTAAATGAATTGAGTGAAGCTTCAAAAATACAGATGAATCAATTTTTGAAGCTAGTTTGTGTTGGTGGTGAAAAATTGAACAGGAATTTAATCAAACAATTCAAATCAAATCTGCCAGCAGTCGAATTGAATAATCATTATGGCCCAACAGAAACCGTTATTGATGCATTGGTAAAGAAAAATGTACAAATCAATGATGAACATTTGATCGGAAAACCTATTGGCCATACGGAAGTATACATTGTAGATGATTATGAGAACCTACTACCCGAAGGTGTTTTAGGTGAAATTGTAATCGCTGGACCTACTTTGGGATTAAATTACCTCCATAAACGATCTGAAGAATCTCCTTTTGTTTTCTCAGAGAAATTAGGGAAAAAAATTTATAAAACTGGTGATTTCGGGATGCTTAATAAGTATGGTGAAATCATTTTCAATGGTCGAAGAGATAGTCAGATTAAATACAAAGGATTCCGAATTGAGCTGGAGGAGATTTCCGCAAAAATAAAAGACATTTATCCCGGAGCAGGTGTTTATTCGAATATTTCAGACAATAAATTAGTTGCATGGATTGCCTTCAACAGTGAGACAGATGAACTCTGCATTTCTGATTTGAAAGACAAATTGGGCAAGGTTTTACCATATTACATGGTGCCAACTTTGATTGTTGAAGTGCCAGAAATTCCAATAACTGTAAATGGTAAAGTGGATTTTGAAAAACTTATTGCTTGCATCAATACGGATCTGTCGGATAATGACGAGTTGAGTGACATCGAAATGGAACTTCTTGAAATATGGAAAAATACCTTAAACAAAAAAGACTTAAGTGTTAACGATAATTTTTTTGAAGTAGGAGGACACAGCTTGGTCGCTTATAAAATATGTGCCCTGTTTAATCACAGAGTAACAGTCCCGATGATCTATGAAAATCCTACAATTCGCACATTAAGCAAAGCCTTGTCAGGTGATTTGGCAAATGAACTGTTAGAAATTCCAACACCTTCAGCAGTCCGAAAGATGCGATATAGTATCACACCTAATCAGCGAAAAATGTGGTTTTTGTCCTCCCAATTTGAGGATTGGAATACCCGATTCTTGATCTATTCCATTAAAAGTTTTGATTTTCAAATAGATAACAACAAGATTCTAAAAGCAATTGCTGATTTACTTGACATACATGAAGGATTAAGATTTTGTTTTAGGGAAGAGGATGGGAATCTATTCCAGTTTATTAATGAAGATCTGGAAATTGATGATTACTTACATTTTGAATCTTCAGAAACTAAAACACGTGAGCAATTTGAATCGCATATGTTGCAATTTTCATTTGATCTTGAAAATGGACCTCTTTTAAAAATAGGATTTTACGAAGATAAGGATACAACAATTATGTTATTGGTGATTCATCATCTAATCGCGGACGGAGCTTCTTTAACGATTCTTGAACAGGATTTGATGGAATTATATCTGAAGGGTTATAAAGATGTCAAACCAGAGAAATACGGTTTTGGAAATTATTGTGACTGGATAAACCAACTTCATTTTGATTCTTCAATTGGAGATGAAGCCAGAAGTTATTTCAATCAAAAGGCAGAAGCGATTCAATGGAAAACCGAACTTTCCTGGAAAGAATCTCAACATGTTTTTGAAAACACTTCAAGTCAAGTTGGATTTGGCTTAATCCTATTGGATTCAGACCTGAGAAACAAGTTGCTTCAGCGTGCGGTACAACTTGAGACAACAGTTTTTACGTTGTTTATGGTTGCCTTGAAAAAAACATTATCCCAATACACAAAAGATCCACGGTTTACAATAGGTATCGTAAAATCAAACCGAACTACGCAGTGGTTTCAGGATACGGTTGGCTATTTGCTGACAACTATGCCATTCTTCGTCCATTCGGAAGAAAAACTTACAATCATTCAGTCGGTTCATGAAACGATAACGCAATTAAAAGAGATTGAAAAGTATGGTTTCTTTCATCCGGAAGTTCTGTCAAATGGAAAACATAAAATGAACTTTAATGTCACGTCTTCTTTTCAACATATTACTGAGACTATTATAATTGAAGACCAACAAATCAACGGATATCTACAAGAAAGCAAGTACGATATGGCATGGGATCTGGTTGTTGATGCAAACAATCAGTATTTCATCACGATAGGTTATACACGTGAAATCATATCTCCGGACACAATGACTAAAATGAAACAACAAATCGTTCAAATATTGACAGAAATAACAGATTCACCTATCGAGGAAAAGATGCCTCTTACGGTGATTAAGCCTTTAGCAACACAAAACATAGAATTTAATTTTTAATAAAAACCAAGTTATGGAAACTCAAATTGTATTGGAAAATTTAGAACGCAGACACGAAAAATGGCGTGATGTGTCAAATGAATTATGGACAGATCCGAAATGGCAGATGCGAAATCGTTTAGGTACCTACGAAGAGCTGGCTGAGATTATCAATCTAACAGATTCAGAAATTGAAGCCCTGAAAGGAAATGTGAGTTTCCGAGTTGATGTAACGCCTTATTTCGCAAGTTTAATTGATCCTGATGACCCCAATTGTCCTATTAGACAACAGGTGATTCCGACGATGAAAGAAAACAGTGTTTTTGCAGCACGGGAAGACGATTCGACAAGTGAAGAAAAGTACTCTCCTGTGCGAAGCATAGTTCATAAGTATGACGATAAATTGATACTATTGCTTACAACGGAATGTGCCAGTTATTGCAGATACTGTACTAGAAGCAGAATGGTAGGTGATGGTAGTAAGAATTACAGTAGCAAAGACCATCAGGATGCAATC
>JAYSRF010000214.1:0-7997 GCA_043721195.1 Fluviicola sp.
GCTTGGAGCTGTAGGATCTGGTTCAGCAACATCCGATGATGCGATAGCCTGTGCTTACGATCCGAGCACTACTAATGTTATGGTATGTGGCGCATTTACGAATAATATGACATTACCTGGTGGGATAAACTTAACGGCATCTTCAGCAGGTATTCAAGACGCTTGGTGGGGGAGTTATTCTGTTGCTACCAATGGATTTGTATGGGCGAAAGCTGCTGTTGGATCTGGTCTTGATAGAGCAAATGGAATTGCAGTAGATGGTAATGGTTCAGTACTTATTACGGGACAATATGTTACTAACCCAACAACATTTAACGGTTCACCCCTTACCAACACCAATAGTGGAGGATTTGACGATATGTTTGTAGTAAAATATGCTGCTGGTGCAGGTACTGTACAATGGGTTACTAAAAACACCAATTCTGCTGGCCCACAAGCATCTCTCGCAGCTGGAAGAGGAATTGCCTTCGCAGGAACTAATAATTACTGGATTACAGGTCAAAATTCACTAGGCACAACATTCAATGTGGCATTGAATTCTAATGGTTTCGCTGATTTTTATGTTGCAAAGCTCAATATTCCTGCTGCTTTACCTGTTGAATTATCCTCCTTCACTATCGACTGTGAGAACGAACTTGAACAACTCAACTGGACTTCAGAATCCGAAAACCGTTTTGATTACTATGAAATCGAGAAAAGTTACGATTTGGAAGATTTTGCTTCAATAGGAATAGTGGACGCAATTGGAGAATCAACAACTACATTACATTATTCTTTTGATATTCAATCTACGGATGAAAATACCCCAGTTTATTACCGCTTAAAAATGGTAGATCTCGATGGTTCGTTTGAATTCTCTGATATCATTTCAGGTATATCCTGTAATCCGGAGGATAATCAACAATTACTTAAAAATTATTCTTTTGATGGCGGAAAATTAACCCTTCAATTGTTTGATGCTGATGCCAAAGTTGAACTCTTTACGATCACCGGTCAGCACATTGTTTCACCAGAAGAAACAATTGAACATTTTCGAACTATTCAACTGAATACAAACGGTCAGCATGTGTACCTTTTACGAATAACAACAGCCGATGGAAGTAAAACATCGATTGATCGGATTTTCTTTTAATATTATTTTTTAGAATCTAATGCTTTAAAAATAGCATACGATCCCATTTTCCAACAGTGAAGTCGAAAGGTAAGTGAAACACGCAACACACCCATTCCATACTTCACGCTACGGCGAAAATTGATACTGCTGGCTTCAGCGAAATACTTGGTTGGACAGGTAACTTCTCCAATACTAAAATTGGCATAAGTGACTTGTCCTAATAGTTCGTTATCGAAGACAAAATCATCCGAATTTTGATGATAGGGAATCGTCTCTAAAACTTCTTTGCTATATGCACGGTAACCAGAATGGTATTCACTCAGCTTTTGCCCCATGAGTATGTTTTGAAACAAGGTCAAAAAACGATTCGCAATGTATTTATACAACGGCATCCCTCCTGCCCTAGCTCCATTTCCTAAAATGCGCGATGCCATCATTACATCAAACAAACCGTGTGCAATCGGATAAGTCATTGCCTCTAATAACAATGGTGTATACTGATAATCCGGGTGAAGCATTACGACAATGTCAGCTCCTTCTGCAAGCGCACGATCATAACAGGTTTTTTGATTTCCACCATATCCTTTGTTCTGTTCATGCCGAATGACAATGGAAATCCCTAGTTTTTGCGCGAGTTCAGTTGTGTCATCTGTAGAAAAATCGTCCACCAAAATCACCTGATCTACAATAGAATGTGGAATTTCATTATACGTTTTTTCTAACGTTTGTTCAGCATTATAGGCTGGCATGACAACCACTATTTTTTTACCGTTTATCATACCTTGTTACAATTTAACGGTTAAAATTTCTTTCGGCAAACCACAATTTTGGTACGCAATTCCCAGTTCTCTTCGAGCAACTAAGTTGGTGGAATCAGAAATTACTTGTTGCTCCAATAAATAGATGTTATCAGCAGCACCTTTCCCGTTTTTAGCATCAACTAGGTTCGGATTGAGTTGCAGTGCTTTTGCAAACGCATCACTTGCCAATTTAAATTGACCTGTCATAAAGTACGCTCCTCCCAAGTTATTCCAAATAACACCATCTGTAGGATTCATTTTAGATGCGATAAATAAAGGTTTTATTGACTCCTTGTACTGTTTTTTCGAACCATAAGCGACACCTTCATTGTAAAAAATATACGAGTTGCGTTTCAGAAATGAATGTGGACCATTGAACAATTCGGCTGCTTTAACCCAATCATTTCCTGCTTTTTCATTATCTCCTAAGTAATAATGACACAATCCTCGATTCATAAAGGCGACTACATAACGGTCATGAATAACGAGTGTTTTATTAAAGTACCCGACTGCTCTTTTCAGCTCTTTTCGAAAGGTTTTTTGTTGGATCTTTGTTGGTTTTTTGAACGCTATAAATGTTGCAAATGCACGGTTATAAATCTCGGTTGCTACATTATTATTGACCAACGCACTTTTCGGAACTGTTTTTATATCACTTGAGAAAAGCGTATAATTAGTCTTCCACTCAGGATTGCGGTTGATTGTTTTAAAGGAGAATAAAACCAGAATCGGCACGAGCAATGTTAAGCCAACGATTTTATTAAAATGTTCGCTGAGTTTTGCTTTATTCAAGATCCATTCAAGCCCCATTACAAGAATAATACAAAATCCAAGAGACGAATGATACACCAACCGTTCTCCCATCGTTGCTCCAATATTAAACACCGTATTATTTATTAAGAAAAAGAATGCGATAAAAATAGCCAATGGAAACGCGATCTTTTTTTGCTTATACCATGCGTATAAAAAACCAATGACCAATCCAAAATAAAGGAGCATTGATGTCCAATATTTCCAATGGGTACTGTCTATATAGGCAAAGTGATTGTATGAATAATCGGATGAAAGTGCATTGGGATAGCATAACACGCGACCATATTCCAGTAAGACTGCAATTTTCGAAGGCATAATTTGATTTTGTTCCGCATACAAATAAGGGTCATTGAGTACGTCTGTAATACTGCTCCCCGAATCCGAATTACTGAATGTGGTGAAGCGAATAAGCATAAAAATTGCTGCAACACCAAATAAACCGATCAAGGCTGGATTGACTAACTTACTTCGTTCCAGTTTTAGCAAAGAACTCCACCCAACCACAATGATAAATGGCAATACCATCGCGTATTCTTTTGAGAGGAGTGCTAGTAAAAACGCAAGTAATAACAACCCTAAATTCTTTCCAGACCGATGCTTGATATAGTTAAAACTATAGTGTAATGTGAGTACTATAAATAACAATGACATGATTTCATCGCGACTCTTAATGTTTGCAATAACCTCTGTGTGAACAGGATGAGCAACAAAAAGCAATACGGTTGCAAATGCAAGAAGAGGCTTATCGACAAATACATGTCGTGTTAAAAACACCAATAGCACCATCATGGAAAGTGCAAACAGGATAACTTGCACGACATGGCGTACCGTTGATAATTGAAGTGTTGTTTGTTGAATTTTTGCCTTAATCGTGTCTAACTTTTTGATTTGATCACCAATTTCTTGTTGAGTCGCCCCATGTTTCTCAAGTCGTCGCAACCGCTCCAGTTCTTCGCGGTACTCAAGACCATAGGTTTCACCAAAAAAAGATTGTTCCAAAGCAAAGGTTACAATTGACAACGGTCTGTAACGTCCACCAGAAAGTGGTGATTCAGCTCCCTGTGAGTCTAAAAATCCTTGAAAGGCATCTGTTGATAGAATTTCCCCGATTCCTGACACACCAGCCTGTACATTTAAGTTTTGGTGGATCACAATGTCGTCATCGAGGGCATATTCGTTCGAAAAAGTATTCCAATTGAGCACAAAAACCAGTAGAACAACAATGGTTAGTTGCACTTTTAATTGTTGCAAAAATTTAAACATAAGCGAGTACTATATACGAACAAACTTACTGATTTTGTTCCTTAAACCGTTCACTATTCGCTTTAGGTTTAAGGCATGAAACTTCTCATTTTACATAGTTGTTAAAAATTACCCAACTCACACGTATTCATTCGTAAAGTAATCGTGTGAAAACAGCAACAACTTTGTTCGATTAACGCATAGTTACATGCACTTCCGTCGTTTCAGGTTCATTGTCGATAGGCTCCCACAACTCAATACGATTCCCTTCAGGATCTTCAATATGGAGGAATTTTCCGAAATCATAGCTTTCTATGGTATCGCAAATGGTGGTTCCCAAAGAACGTAAATGAAGTTCCAAACTTTCTAGATCATCAACACGAAAATTGATCATTACCTGCTGAGAATCATTCCCAAAATAGGATGTTTTATTCGAAAACGTGCCTAGTTGTAAATAACCTTTTGGATGGTCTGAGCCATTAAATGCGAACAAAACGCCGTAGTCATTACAGGATAATCCCAAGGCTGTTTCAAACCAATTTTTCATTGCTTTTTCATCTGCATATTTGATAAAAACACCACCTATTCCAATTGCCTTTCCCATGATTTCCTTTTTTCGTGTGAAACAAATATAGTATTCATATCACTTATATAAATTTATTCTAAACCTATTTCTTACCTAAAGTCAATGAAATTAAAATTGCAGTAATCTAGTTTTGTACCACTTAAAAGCAGATTACTAAAAACAAACTAAATAAACGAACATGACACAGACTACAAACGCGTTAACACAACGAAAAATGGCAAAAACAGCTGGGTATTCACTTCTTCTCATGGCAATTACGGCAGGTTTCACAATTGGATATGTAATGAATAGCCTCATTATTCCTGGAGATGCAGCAGCAACTTATCATCACATAAAAATAGCCGAACCGCTTTTCCGTTTGGAGATCTTTGGCTGGATCATTATCCTTGTTTTAGATGTGATTGTAGCCTGGTCGTTGTATGTGTTTTTTAAACAATTTAATCAGCATATTTCACTACTTACGAGTTGGTTTAGATTGATTTACGCTTGTATTCTAGCAGTTGCAATTGCGAATCTGATTAGTGTAGTAGTTCTCGTTAACGGGAGCGAACATCTTTCATCATTTGATTCAGAGCAATTACAGGAATTGACACTGTTTTTCATCAATGCTTTCGATAGTATTTGGTCAGTTGGTCTCATCGTATTTGGATTACACCTCATTGGATTAGCATCTTTAATGTTAAAATCAGTTGCGATTCCCAAGGTATTTGGAATTCTTATGCTCATTGCTGGGATTGGATATGTTTCTCTGCACATCCTAAAATTACTTCTCCCAGATTTGCTTGATAAAATTGCCTTAGTTGAAACGATTCTCGGTATTCCAATGGCAATCGCTGAAGTGGGTTTTGCATTTTGGTTGATTATTAAAGGAGGTGAAATGGAGGTGAAATAGCTAACTTTCGCGTTTTTCGCGATCTTTACAGTTAATTCGTAAACAATTTACTTATTCATTGTTTATATTAGAAATTAAGGAATTCAGGTGTCAGATAAAGCAATCGTAGTTGGATCAGGAATAGCTGGTATTGCAGGAGCTATTCGGTTAGCAACCAAAGGCTATCAAGTTGATGTTTTCGAAGCAAACTCCTATGTTGGCGGAAAATTAACCGTTCTTCAATTGGGGAATTACCGTTTTGATGCTGGTCCATCGCTTTTTACGTTACCACAATTAGTGGATGAATTGTTTGCATTAGCAGGGAAAAATCCGGTAGATTATTTTAACTACCAACAAATTCCTACCACTGCTCATTACTTTTTTGAAGATGGTACTTTTCTGCGTTTTTTCGGAAATAGGCCGCAATTATTGGAAGAGGTTTCAACGAAATTAGACGTCGACCCTACCCCATTAGCGAAACACCTTGATCGCAGTAAACTCATTTACAACGCCACATCGAAAGCTTTTTTAGAACAATCACTGCATCAATTTTCCAATTACTTTTCAAAAGACATTCTCAATTGTTTGGTTCATATTCCATGGTTGAATATTTTCACTACGATGCATAAAGCCAACGAAAAAGCCTTGAATCATCCGAAATTGGTCCAGATTTTTGATCGTTACGCAACCTACAATGGTTCCAATCCTTATGCAGCACCTGGGATTTTGAATATCATTCCACATTTGGAACATGGAATAGGTACTTTTTTCCCCACAAAAGGAATGCATTCCATCACCACATCATTGGTACGATTAGCGGAAGAGTTAGGTGTTCAATTTAAGTTGAATGAACGTGTTACTGAAATTGTGGTGAACAACAAATCCGTAGTTGGAATACAAACGTCCACAGGTTTTCATGAAAGCAAGATTGTACTGTGTAATAGCGATATCAAACCAGCTTACAAACACTTACTCAAGGAAACGCCTATTCCCAAAAAAACGCTTGCACAAGAACCATCGAGTTCGGCAATGATCTTTTATTGGGGTATAAAGAAACAATTCCCGAAACTAGATGTACACAACCTGTTTTTTAGTGCTGATTATGCTGGCGAATTCAATGCGATTTTCACTGACAAAACCGCTTTTCATGATCCAAGTGTTTACGTTCATATTTCATCTAAAATCGTAAAAGAAGATGCGCCAGAAAAGTGCGAGAATTGGTTTGTGATGGTCAATGTTCCGCATAATCAAGGACAAGATTGGGAAACTTTGCGCACAGAAATCCGATCGTCCATTCTTGCCAAACTTTCACGTATTCTCAATGAAGACATTGAAGCATTGATTGAAGAAGAAGATTACCTCGACCCTATTCGCATTGAAGAACGAACCAGTAGTTTCGCTGGAGCATTGTATGGTGCAAGTTCCAATGACCGAATGGCGGCATTTTTCAGACACCCGAATTTCTCAAAAGTAGACGGATTATTCTTCGCTGGTGGGAGTGTACATCCAGGAGGTGGAATCCCTTTGTGCTTACTTTCAGCAAAAATCGCGACTGATTTAATTCCGAATGCCAATAAACCTCCAATTTCTTCGTTGTAGGAGAAAACCCAATAAATTTTCTCCCATGTCCAAAAATAGTATTGTTGTTATTTCCAGTTTATTTCTAGTACTAATTCTTGCTATATCCTCTTGCGGAACGGCTAAAAATAGCGGAGGCAGAAAATGTGACGGAAAAAAAGGTCAGAAAACCCCAATGGGATTAATTTGATTCCACTAGCGAGTACTCAACGATTTCCACTTCATTACGGTAAATATCTTCGAGCGTTTCACGTTTACGAATGAGATGAGCAACATTCTCACGGATCAACACTTCTGCTGGTCGTAAACGAGCGTTGTATTGATTACTCATACTAAAAGCATACGCTCCAGCATTGTGAATGGCTAATACATCACCTTCATGCACCTCTGTAATTGAACGATCATAACCAAATGTATCCGTTTCGCAGATATAGCCAACAACCGAATACAATTTCTGCTGTCCTTCTGGATTTGAACAATTTTCAATTCGGTGATAGGCATTGTAAAACATGGGACGAATCAAGTGATTTTGCCCACTATTAACACCAATAAAAACCGTTGATGTTGTTTGTTTCACCACGTTGACAGAAACAAGTAAGATTCCACTCTCACTTACCAAATACTTCCCTGGTTCAAACCACAATTCCAATTCACGTCCATATTCTTTGCAAAAGGCTTGAAATGAAGCACTAATCTTCGCTCCAATTTCTTCGATTGGTGTCACAATATCGCCTTCTTTATAAGCAACTTTAAACCCGCTTCCAAAATCCATAAACTGTAAATTCGGAAAAGATGCTGCGGCTTGGTAAAGTAGTTCAGCTCCCTGAATAAATACATCCGCATCAATGATATCGCTACCGGTATGCATGTGTAAACCAATGATAAGCATGCGATAATGTTCCACAATGCGATTGATATGCCGCAATTGATGAATGGAAATCCCAAACTTAGAATCAATGTGACCAACTGAAATATGCGCATGACCGCCAGCTA
>JAYSRF010000215.1:0-23346 GCA_043721195.1 Fluviicola sp.
TTCGATTGTTGTTCACACCACTCAAAAGCATTCATAAACGCTTCAAACCATGGAGTTAGATCCTCCTTTTTTCTGTCAAGTGGATAGTTTGCCCAATTCCAAGAAAAGATAGATCGCTCTAAATGGGGCATCATTGCAACATGACGACCATCTGCACTCGCAACGATTGCTGTATTGAAGTTTGAACCGTTTGGATTTGCTGGATACACATCGTAACCATATTTCCCAATGATCTTGTAATCACTTTCTTTATTCGGGAAGATAAATTTTCCTTCTCCATGAGCAACCCAGATTCCTAATTTCGTATCCGATAAACTCTTGAACAATACCGTTTCATTTTGAGCAATTTCAACCGATGTAAAACTGCACTCGTATTTATGCGAATCGTTGAATGTGATTTTCGGTTTTTCAGTATGCTCTGGTGTGAGAATCCCTAATTCAATAAACAATTGACAACCATTACACACACCTAACGACAATGTATCTTCTCGTTTGATGAAATTTTCAAGTGATTGTTTTGCCTTTTCATTGTATAAAAATGCTCCCGCCCAGCCTTTCGCTGAACCCAATACATCTGAATTGGAGAAACCACCAACAGCTGCTATAAATTGCACATCTTCTAAGTTTTCTTTCCCAGAAATGAGGTCCGTCATGTGGATATCTTTCACATTAAAACCAGCCAAGTACATAGCATTGGCCATTTCTCGCTCAGAATTAGAACCTTTTTCACGTATGATCGCCGCGTTAATTTTGCGTTTTTTACCATCCAATGAAGGAATGGAAGAATGAACGATTTCAGGGAACTTAAATTGAAGTGGAATTTGATCAAATGATTGGAAACGTTCAGTTGCTTTTTCTGCACCCGTTTGAATGGTATCCAATTGATACGAAGTTTCAAACCACATTTTTCGGTACGTTGAAACAGTAAACGACCATTCTGAATGCGGTGTTTTGATGGTCACTTCACCAGAAGAATTCGCAGTTCCAATTTTGATTGGTTGAATTGCGACTCCATTGAATAGCGATTCAAAAGCTACACTATCGTTTACTTGAACAATGATTCCAGCATTCTCTGCGAACAATAGTTTTACATCGTCTTGTTCACCAAGGTTACTTAAATCAAGTGCAGCACCAAGGTTGTTTTCAGGAAAACACATTTCCATGAGCGTTGTGATCAATCCACCACTTGCGACATCATGACCAGCCAATACTAAATCATTTTTGATCGCTTGTTGGATACAATTGAACGCTAACTTAAATGCGTTGTCGTCCAAAATGGAAGGAGCTTGCGATCCGATTCCACCGAGTATTTGAGCAAATGCCGAACCACCTAATTGGAATGCATCTGCAGATAAATTGAGGTAATAGATGCTATTTTCTGGCGTATTTATGAATACTGGTTCAACAATTTGTTTGACATTCGAACATACACCAGTTGCAGAAATAATCACCGTTCCTGGCGACAATACATCAAAATCCGAATATTTCTGTTTCATCGAAAGTGAATCCTTACCCGTTGGAATATTGATTCCTAAATTGATTGCGAATTCGGAAGCTGCTTCAACTGCATCGTATAATCGACTATTTTCACCTGCATTATTGCACGGCCACATCCAGTTTGCACTCAAAGAAACAGAATTCAAACCATCTTCCAAAGGTGCCCAAATGATGTTCGTTAATGCTTCTGCAATTGAATTTTTGGTTCCTTTTTTTGGATCAATGATTGCTGTTCCTGCAGAGTGACCAATCGAAGTAGCAATTCCTTTGTTACTCAAAAAGTCGAGCGCCATCACTCCCACATTATTCAACGGCAGTTGTAAACTTCCAACAGTTTGCTGTTTCGCAACTTTACCACCTACACAACGGTCTACTTTATTCGTTAACCAATCTTTACATGCAACACTTTCCAAACGCACTACTTGTTCTAAGTAATCATAGATCGCAGATTCAGTATACACCAACTCTTCAAACGTTCTATTAATGGTAGTGTCTTCCATTTTCAATTTTGGTAGACTTCCCAATAAATTGGAAACACTCAAGTCAAACGGAATTTCATTCGACTGTTGAGAGCTAAACACAATTTGATTGTCATTGGTTACTTCACCTACGACATAAATAGGAGCTTTTTCACGTTCAGCAACACGTTTGAAGCGTTCTAAATCTTCTTTTTTAATGACTAAACCAATGCGTTCTTGCGATTCGTTCACGATTATTTCTTTCAATGAAAGCGAAGGATCACCAATTGGCAACGCATCAATATCAATGCGACCACCTGTTTCTTCAATCAACTCAGAAAAACAATTTAAATGTCCACCAGCACCATGATCGTGAATGGAAACAATTGGATTATCATCCGCTTCAACAAAAGATCGAATGACATTTGAAACCCTTTTCTGCATTTCCGCATTGGGACGTTGAATGGATTGCAAAATAATATCAGAAGAAGACATTAAATCAGTCGAAGAAACGGCTGCTCCTCCCATTCCAATTCTGTAATTATCGCCTCCCAAAAGAATAATCAAATTGCCCGGTTCAACTTTACCTTTTAAGCTGTATTCTTGGGTCGAATAACCAATACCACCAGCAAGCATGATCACTTTATCATAAGCTAATTTTTGATTGTTTTCTTCGTGTTCAAAGGTATATACCGAACCACAAATCAATGGTTGACCAAATTTATTACCATAATCGGAAGCCCCATCAGACGCTTTGATTAATATTTCAGCTGGAGATTGATAAAGCCATTTTCTAGCGTTCATCTTTTTCTCCCACGGTTTTTTGTTATCCAATCGCGAATACGAAGTCATGTAAACAGCCGTTCCAGCCATTGGGACAGAACCTTTTCCACCAGCCATTCGGTCTCTGATTTCACCACCAGAACCAGTAGCAGCACCACTAAATGGTTCAACTGTGGTTGGGAAATTATGTGTTTCGGCTTTTAACGAAATAACCGATTGAATGGGTTTTGTCTCATAAAAATCAGCACCTTCAATTGATTTTGGAGCAAATTGAGTGATCGCTGGTCCTTGAATAAAGGCCACATTATCAGAATAAGCAGAAACAACACTATTGGGATTCATTTTGGTTGTTTGCTTAATCATCTGGAACAAGGAAGAATCCTTTTTTATGCCATTGATAATAAAATCAGCGTTGAAAATTTTATGGCGACAGTGCTCCGAGTTTACTTGAGAAAAACCGTAGACCTCTAAATCAGTGAGTTTACGATTCAATTTTTGACTTAATTCATTCAAATAGTTGATTTCAACCTCATTCAAAGAAAGTGAGTAATCTTGATTGTATTGTTGAACGCTCTCTATTTGTTGAACAGATTCTAATGATCTATTTGTTTCAAACAATTGTTGGGATAAACCGCTGTATTTCTTCTGAATCAACACATCAGACAACACAAAATCCTCCGTTACTTGATCAAATTTTTCAATACGACGAATATTTTTCAATTGCATTATTTGTGTAATTTCCACCGCATTGGTACTCCAAGGAGACACTACTTCTGGATGCACACCTACAAAAAAACCTTCGACAGCTGTGGCATTTAATTGAGTCGCCTCATCAAAAAGCCATGTTAATTTTGCTAGATCTTCGCTAGATGGTTGAACCTCAGTATCAACTACGAAGTAGGTTAAATTCTTTTTGAAAAATAAAATCATTGAATCTTAATTAAATCCCTAATACAAACTGTATGATTCATACAATAAGGGCGCAAAAATAAGGAGAATCAAGCAATTTGGATTTATAAGTTATCAATATGTACTTTTACGGTCAATATTCACTAACTAATAAGCATGATTCCCTCTATTACACCTCCAACGGATAATCTCTATAAATTCATTTCATTATTTGGTTTAACCATTTTTTTATTCTCTGCCTACAATTTGGGTATTGTGTTTGATCGCTCCGCACATGTAAAAATGGAACTGGAAGATTTAAAAGTGAGCGTCATTAAAAAAATTTACACCGAAAAATACATTATCAATCAACGGTTAGTGAGCAATGTTCCAGCTGATGGTCGAAACAAACCCATAAAGGTTAATAAACTAATAAAAGATCTACGTGAAGTTAAAAATGAAATAAAAGATGCGAAACTTGATGACCTAATAACAATAGAATTAAACGCAAAAGTTAGCAAAATGCGTTTAAATCTAGATTCAATTCAATTAAAACTTTACACCTGTATTTCATTTGTAGTTATTGGTCTTTTAGTCATGATTTTTGGTTTTCTACGCTGGAAAAAGAGAGAACAGGATATTCGAGATAAAATTTTAGCAATCGAGCACATTTTAAAAGAACAAAAACGCGATACAAAACGAAAACACAAAAAGAAAAAGAAAGCAATTCAATCAAGTATGCAGGAATTAGTGCAACGGCAAGCTGAAAACGAAGAAACCCAAAATCAAACTGATGAAATAACTTCGTCAAGCTTGAACTAATCATTCAAATTGCCATTCAGAATTGTGCGTAATTACTCCATACACTTTTGCTCTATTTCCAGCGGAAAACTATCTTTGTGACTCAAAAATTTTCACACATGAAAAACGTAGCAGTCATTGGAGCAGGTACAATGGGAAATGGAATTGCCCACACCTTCGCTCAATTCGGATATAAAGTTTCTCTTATTGATGTTGCTCAGGCTTCACTAGATAAAGGAATGGCGACAATTGGTAAAAACCTGGATCGTCAAGTAAGCAAAGAAGCCATTACTGAAGCTGATAAAGCTGCTACTTTGGCGAATATCACAACCTTTACTTCCATTGAAGAAGGAGTAAAAGGAGTGGATCTTGTGGTAGAAGCTGCGACTGAAAACATCGATTTAAAACTGAAAATTTTCAAACAATTAGATGAAGCTTGTACTCCAGAAGTGATTTTGGCGAGTAACACTTCTTCTATTTCGATTACAAAAATTGCTTCGGTTACTTCTCGACCAGACAAGGTAATTGGAATGCACTTTATGAATCCGGTTCCTGTCATGAAATTGGTGGAAATCATTCGTGGTTATTCTACTTCAGATGAAGTGACGAACGTGATCATGGAAACTTCTCGTAAACTCAATAAAGTTCCTGTAGAAGTAAATGATTATCCTGGATTTGTTGCCAATCGTATTTTAATGCCCATGATCAATGAAGCGATCTGTACGTTATTCGAAGGTGTTGCTGGCGTTGAAGAAATTGATACTGTCATGAAATTAGGTATGGCGCATCCAATGGGTCCGTTGCAATTAGCTGATTTTATTGGTTTGGATGTGTGTTTAGCTATTTTAGAAGTACTTCACAGTGGTTTTGGAAATCCAAAATACGCACCTTGTCCATTGTTGGTTAACATGGTTACTGCGGGTAAAAAAGGCGTTAAATCTGGTGAAGGATTCTACTCTTGGACGCATGGAACAAAAGAATTGGTTGTTGCCCCAAATTTTCAAAAATAACGCGTAAAGTGCCAAAAAGTTATTAATCTGCTTCGTTGTTATCGGAAATCGATATTGGTCATTTACGTATGTAAACTCCCAATAACTCTTCCTCAACGCCTCGCATTTTGATAACTTTTTAAACACTTTTTTTCATGTAATGGCGAAACAACGGAGTCGAAAAAAAACAACGAATTCCAGAAAGAAAAAATCTGGAAAACGGTCGAAATATTATCTCTGGGGACTTATTCCCATTGGTATCATCGCTTTTGTTGTTTTTTGGTACCGGGTAGAGACCCAAGTAGAAACCCCGACTCATTTTCTTGAAATCATTCCAGAAGGTTATGCCAGTGTAGGGATCGATGTTTCGCATCATCAAGGAACCATTGATTGGGACAAATTGCTAATCGATAAAGGATTTGATACCTTAATTGATTTTGTATATTGTAAAGTCACTGAAGGTGCAGATCATGTGGACACTCAATGGGAAAACAACCGTGAAACATTGAATGAAATGGGTGTTTTGAATGGTGCTTATCATTACTTTTCAACCAAGACTCCTCCCCGACCCCAAGCCGCTCATTTTTTAGCCAATTGGGACGAACGTGCAATCGATCTTCCACCTGCGTTAGATGTTGAAGACGAAGGAATCTCAGATGAAGATTTGATCGCTAAAATGCGTATTTGGCTCACTGAAGTTGAACGCGTTTCAGGAATTCGTCCAATCATCTATACTTCTTTAAATTTCTACGAGACAAAGTTCCGAAATCAATTTCCTGGTTATCAGTTCTGGCTTGCTGCCTACAGTCGAGAACCACAATTTATGGCTGATAAAGATGTTGTTCACTGGCAATTTTCGGAAACGGGGCGTTTGCCTGGAATTGACAATGAAGTGGATTTGAATGTAAGTGAGATTGAGTTTTAAAAAGAACATCAGGCACTTATAATCTACAACACCTGATGTTCCGTTTGTTACGATTTAAAAGCGATCAGCAAAATTATTTCTGAATCAACGTTGTATCAGTCATCCTTCGAATAGAATACTTCGATTCCTCCATGTCTACCTCGTCATCATGCACTTTAGAATACACTTCTTTTTCAGTAGAAACATCCATCATTTTTGGAGCATACTTTTCACTCGTTGTTGTGTTTATAGGCTCCATAAACTGGATTTCTTTAGCAGATTCAGATGAAGTGACTTTTGACTTTGAATCGTCTTTTGAAATGGGGAGTTTATCAACTTTCGTTGCGGATTTATCCATTGCTTTTGTTGAAGATTTCGGAGTAGTCGATTTGACATAACTCCAAGACACCAACGTCAATGTAGCGGCCAATAAGGGTAATACAAGCGCAAATACCCATCTTTTTTTTGTTGTGTTTTTCATAATTTTAATTCGTTTAATCAGCGTGAGTTTCCCCATAAACTGATTGGTTAATAGATATGATGAAGAACTAGTTCCGAGGGAATAAGACAACAAAAACTCCATGTAACTAACACGGTATTTGTTGTACATTAGTTGGTCCACTTCAAACTCGTGAACCTGAGTCAACTCTTTTTTAATCAATGGAATAATGGGATTAAACCATGCGACACATTGGATCACTTCCAAATAAATCTGATCAACGGAATGACCTTTTTGTGCATGAATCTTTTCGTGTTGCAAAACAATCGAGCGATCTTGATCTTCCAAACCTTCTCTTAATTGAATCCAGCGGAAAAATGAAAATGAATCGTGATTGGGTAATTCAACCACACGAAAACCATCTTCCAATTGCTTTGTAGATCGTTGAAACAACCAGTAAATTCGAACCAATCGAACCATTAACCATCCAGAAAAGAACACCAATCCAATCAAATAGGCGTTTTGAAGTGAAAACCAAGTGAATTCATTGGAAACAACCTTTGTAGTCACTTCAGTAGATTGGATTTCAATTACGGGAATGGTATAACTCCAAGAAGGTACAATCAACCATTCTTTAATCAGCAGTACCAACAAAGCCAAAATAGGAAGTGCTAAAATGCTAAAACGTTGTTGGCTAAATGTCAGTTGACGTTGAACCAATTTAAACACCAAAAACAAGACAATAATCAGTGTGTTTAATGCTACTAAATTCCACAAAAAATCAGTCATTTTTCTCCTTTTTAATGAGGTTCAACAATTCATCTAACTCTTCCAAATCCAACTTATTTTCTTTCATGAAAAAGGATAACAGCTTAGAATTGGAATTTTCAAAATAATTTTCCTTGAGCGTTTGCATCCGCTGACTGGAATATTCTTCTTTCGTAATCGTAGGGAAATACTCGTTTGATTTACCGTACGTCTTGTATTCCACAAAGCCTTTTTGAACCAATACACGAATGACCGTTAACACAGTGTTGTAAGCGGGTTTCGGTTCTTCCAACTGATCGTGGATGTCTTTCGCAAATCCTTTTCCAACAAACCAAATGGCTTGCATAATTTGTTCCTCAGCACGTGTTAATTCCTTTTTCATGAGACAAACATATAATTAGTTTTATAATTATACAACTATTTTTATAAATATATCGTTATTTTTATAGTTCACCGATTACTTTCCCTGTATTTGTAAGGATTGTAGACGCAAAATAAATTATCTTACACCCTTCAAAATAGCCGACAAGACCAAAAATGAATGTATCATCGGCCTTCAAACTGAATGCAACACTGGATTATTAACAACAAAACGGATAATTGAACCTTTTCATGTTAGGGTTGTAAGTAAGCATATTCAAACTATAACGATATGCGATTCTTAGTATTCCTTTTCCTAGCAAGTATAGCAACAACTGCAGTTGCTCAAACCGAAACCGTTTCTGGTTCTCCTTTAGTAAATTTTGATGATTACCTAAAATTAGCACAAGAAGTACAACTTTATCGCGCAGATAGATTGGTAACTCTTGATCGTTTCAATGAGCTTTCTGCCGATCCAACAGTGGTGATTTTAGATACGCGTTCCGATTCAGCCTACAATGCTAAGCATGTAAAAGGAGCACTTCACCTGAATTTTTCCGATTTCACACAGGATAATTTAGCGAAACTCATTCCCAATCGAAATACAATAGTCCTTATTTATTGCAACAATAATTTTTTGCAAGACATACAACTACGTATAGAAGCAAATTTTTTTCCAAGTAAAATGAGTACACCATTATTTGATATCAACCAGAAAGTTGAAGCAATCGAGCTCGATTTGGAAGAAAAATCAGATTCGTTAAAAGTGATTGAACCCAACCCAATTAGAAACGAATTCAAGCCGATTACCTTGGCACTGAACATTCCAACCTTCATTAATTTGGTGGGTTATGGTTATAAAAATATTTATGAATTAGGTGAATTGGTTTCTACACTGGATCCACGAATCACATTCGAAGGAACAGCTGTTGGTCAATAATTCCCGCTAAAAAACAAACAACCGCCAAAAAAAAGGGTTGAAATGAGACACGTAAAATTGCGAATTGACGTGATACACATGTCTTATTTTAACCCTTCTAAATTTGCAATTCTACGCGCCGAAATTTGTAACTTTACCCAATGAAAAATTCGGCGCTTCAGACCTCTACCCTACACTTTTTGACTGATCTTAAAAACAATAACGACCGTGAATGGTTTGCTGCCAATAAATCAGTTTACGATTCAGCTTTGAAAAACATGGTAGCATTTGCTGATGGATTATTGTTGGAAATGGGAAAACACGACCATCTTTCAACTGCAACTGGGAAATCGAGTTTATACCGCATTTATGCTGATACGCGTTTTTCAAAAGACAAAGCACCTTACAAAACACATTGGGGCATTCGCTTGGGTAGAGCAACCGATTACTTGAGAGGAGGCTACTACTTGCATTTAGAACCGGGTAATTCGTTTGCTGCTGGAGGATTTTTTAGCCCCAATCCAGATGATTTGAAACGCATTCGCCAAGATATTGAACTCAATCACGAAGATTGGGAAAAGCTGTTTAAAAAGGATTCATTGACCAAATCATTTGGTCGTTTGCGCGGAGAACAAATTAAAACAACTCCAAAAGGATTTGATAAAGATCACCCTGGCATCGATTGGTTACGCTACAAACAATTTATCCTTCGACACGATTTCACTGATGAACAAGTTCTTAGCTCCAATTTCGTCACAGAAGTAAGCTCAACATTTCAGCAATTACGTCCGTTTTTTGATTATATGAGCGAGGTTTTGACGACAAATTCGAATGGGGAACCACTTTTTTAATTAGAAATTATCAATTGAAAATTATCAATTGGAACCTCATTTTACATTTTCAATTTTCAATTCTATAGCTTTCTATTTTTCACATACTTCTCCAACCACATATCTTGTTCCCACAATAAATGCAAGATCGATTCTTTGGCAGCATATCCGTGGCTTTCTTTCGGTAAAATCACCAAACGAACAGGTGCTCCAAATCCTTTCAAGGCTGCAAAATAACGTTCACTCTGAATGGGAAAGGTACCTGGATTGTTATCATTTTCACCATGTACAAGCAAAAGAGGTGTTTTCATTTTATCTGCATAATTGAACGGAGACATTTCATTGTACACTTCTTGAGCTTCCCAATAATTGCGTTCTTCTCCTTGAAATCCGAATGGTGTTAAAGAACGATTATACGCACCACTACGGGCAATTCCTGCAGCAAACAAATCAGAATGCGTCAATAAGTTGGCTGTCATAAACGCGCCATAAGAATGTCCACCAACTGCAACTTTTCTACGATCGATATAACCCAAACTATCTACTGCATCTATTGCCGCTTTCGCATTCGCAACCAACTGCTCAATAAAAGAATCATTCGGTTCTTCTGTTCCTTCACCTACAATTGGGAAAGACGCATTATCTAAAACGGCATAACCACGTGTTACCCAATAAATCGGCGAACCGTAATACGGGAAAATAAATTCATTTGGATTCGTCGTATTTTGAGAGGCACTGTTTTTATCTTTAAATTCTTGTGGATAAGCCCACATCACCATTGGCAATTTTTCCTTTTTTGTTCGATCATATCCAACGGGCAAATACAATGTTGCTGTCAAATCTAGACCATCTGAACGTTTGTAGGTAATTACTTCCTTGTAAACGCCTTCAATTTTCTTAAACGGATTGGCAAAATTGGTAATCGCTATTGGCGCAGCTTTCCCACTCATTTTGCGGAGGTAATAATTGGGGTATTCGTTTTGTGATTGAATACTTACCAATAATTCGCCCTTTTTCAAATCGATGATATCGATGATTGATTCCATCTTGTTTGTGTACGTGCAACGATAGAGTGGTTTTGTTGCCTTGGTTTGGAGATCCATCTGATTGACGAATGGAAATTGACCTTTCTCAGTAAAACCTTCACCAATTAAATAAGCCGTAAAACCATTCAATTCCAATACATCACGCCCATATTCATTGCGTTTCGTTTGAAAATTACCGGGATTGGCATATTCATCTTGTGAATTACGATCAAACAAAACTGTCATTCCTTTTTCAGAAGCAGCTGGATTAAATAGGTATGTTTTTTCGTTTCGGGTATTGTACCAACTATCATAAACAATGGCTAGATCTGCTCTTCCCCAACTTATTCCAGCGTAACGTTGAGGGGTTTTTAGGAGCGATTTCCAACCATTATCAGCAAACGGTGCTTCCCACGTAAAAACTTCATCTCGGTTTTTCACTTCAACTGCAGGATCGCCTCCGTCTAATGCTTCCGCCCAATACAAGGTTGCTGGTTGATCATCGCGCCAGCCAATTTGACGTTTTCCTTTTTGAACCGCCATAAATCCTTTTGGCAGATTGTCGATTAAAGGTTTTTCATCAATAACACGAATCAATTTACCAGACTGATCATACACACTCGTAGTACTTGGAAAGCTACCATACGTCACACTATAAGAAAATGGTCGTTTTATGGTGGTAATCAAAATGTATTTCCCGTCAGGTGAAAAACTCTCACGACTGTGTAAATCCGTTTTCTTCCAAAGCGTAGAAGTACCACCATTAATTGAAACACGGTGCAATTCTGACGAAGCGAGTAATTCAAAATTTTGTTCATCGATTTTATTCTTCAATAAATCTTGGTACGTTCTATTTTGAGCAATTGAACCATCGCTCACTGAAATGGAAGGTCCAGATGGAACGGTTACAGCACCATCAATAAACGCAGCGCGATTGGCAGGTAACATGCGCACTAATAGCGATTGACTATCTGCAAACCATTTGTAAGGCGAACCGAGGTTTCCATTGAGTTTAGCATCTGTTAATTTGGTGGCGTTTTGTGTTTTCACATCAATGATCCACAATTCCAATCCACCAGAAACGATATTGGTGCAACCCAAAAAGCGTTCATCTGGCGACCAAGTTATATTGGTCAATTTGACATCTTTCGGCAAACCTTTCACTTGAATAGGTGTTCCTGTTCTTGAAAGTTGAATTGTCAATTTGGTATAATAGCGTGCTCCGCTAGTTGTATTCGTTCGCGGATTAATGCGCAATCCCGCTAATTTCAATTCTTGTTCTGCAACCTCATCAATGGTTTTATACATATTACTGTAAAGAAACACTAGTACTTGCTTTTTGCTATCCATAATCACAGAAGGAGCGCGCTCGACATCCACTAATTCTAGGATTTCCTTTGGTGGAACTTGATAATTGAGGGCTTCTTGTGCGTAATTGAGAAAGCTAAGTGTTAGCGCTGAAAAAGCAAGTAAAAATCGTTTTATTGAGGTCATGAGTTTTGTTTTGAGGGATGAATTTAGTGATTTTAGCTGAAAATGGGTTGTCTTATTTTTCGCTTTGATTGGAATGTTATTCTGAAATAAAATAGAGGTATTGACTGATTATTGAAAATCAGAATTAACGAATAAAATAGTTTAACTAAAATTCAACTGAAATGGAATTAAAAAAATATAACTCATTGATATTAAAATCAATAAAACCAGTAATCCCGCATTCCGATAGCAATCGGAATACCGAATTTTAGAACGCATATCAATTGTTGCTAGTATCAACTCATTAATTGAATACACACCTCTCTATCTTCCCACATCTCCTCCAAGTTTTTATCAATTTGTGGATTCCGTTTCAACCATCCTTTTAGATATTCCTGGTGAATTTTGGGTTTCCATTCAGCAACTTGATGTGGTTCAATGCGTTGTTCACGTACTATTTTTGGTGCAATTCGCTCCATTCCGTTCGAGTGATCAGTATAATCAAATCGTTCGCCTTTGTAACGCAAATAGCAATGAAATTCAGGAATTGAGCCATACGGCTTTCCTTCAAAAAATGCAGCTAAAACGGGATGAGTTTCTGGTGACATTAAGAAAATACCTGCTATTAATTCAATTTCAGGAACCCCATTTTCTTCTGCCAATGTAGCCAATAAAGCATGTTTCCCTGAACAAGACCCTTTTCCTTGTGAGAGTATCAAACTTATATCAAAACGATTCGCATTTCTTCCATAAGGTAAATCCTGAACATACTTACAAGCCGACAAAAAGTCAACAATGCCCCGTTCAATAAACAATTGGGTAATTGGAAGTTCAGACGTAAGTTGAAATTGTTTCATGGTGCAAAGGAAAACATACGAATCCTAAATTCGATATTTTCTCTGTGTTCTATGCGGTTAACACACGATTACAGAGAGAGAATGAGAATGAGTGTATTACATACCAGGCATTCCGCCTTTCATGCCTTTCATCTGCTTCATCATGCCCATCATATTCTTCGGATTGGACATCATTTTCATCATTTTCTTCGTGTCCTCAAATTGCTTCAATAATTTATTGACTTCCTGCAAGTTGGTTCCACTTCCACTCGCAATTCGAGCTTTTCGTTGCCCATTCATCAATCCTGGATTGGCACGTTCAACTGGAGTCATGGAGAAAATAATGGCTTCAATGTGTTTAAAAGCGTCATCCTGAATATCAACATCTTTGACAGCTTTTCCCATTCCTGGAATCATGCCCATCAAATCTTTGACATTACCCATTTTTTTGATTTGCTGGATCTGTCCAAGGAAGTCATTGAAATCGAATTGATCTTTCTGAATGCGTCGCTGTAATTTTTTAGCTTCTTCTTCGTCGAATTGTTCTTGTGCGCGTTCCACCAAGGAAACAACGTCACCCATTCCGAGAATTCGATCTGCCATTCGTTTCGGGTAGAACACATCCAATGCGTCCATCTTCTCCCCTGTTCCAACAAATTTAATTGGCTTGTCTACAATCGCTTTGATCGACAATGCAGCTCCACCTCTGGTATCACCGTCTAATTTTGTCAATACAACGCCATCAAAATTGATCCGATCGTTGAACGCTTTTGCTGTATTTACCGCATCTTGTCCTGTCATGGAATCGACCACAAACAAGGTTTCTGATGGTTTAATTGCTTCTTTTACGCGTGCAATTTCATCCATCATCGCTTCATCAACAGCCAAACGACCAGCAGTATCGACGATTACCACATTAAAACCATTGCTCCGTGCATGAATGATGGCAGCCATCGCAATTTTAACAGGATCTTTTTCTTCTTTATTGGAAAATACCTCAATTCCTAATTGCTCGCCTAATACATGCAATTGGTCAATCGCTGCTGGACGGTAAACATCACATGCAACAAGTAGAGGTTTCTTGTTTTTCTTTGTTTTGAGGTAACTTGCTAATTTTCCTGAGAATGTTGTTTTACCAGAACCTTGCAATCCCGACATCAAAATAATTCCAGGATTTCCTTGAATATTGATTTCAACCTCGTTTCCACCCATCAATTCCACCAACTCTTCGTGGCAGATTTTGGTCATCAACTGACTTGGCGAAAGGACTGTTAACACGTTTGCACCAATTGCTTTGTCTTTTACACGAACGGTAAAATCCTTTGCAGTCTTGAAATTCACATCGGCATCAAGTAAAGCGCGACGCACTTCTTTCAATGTTTCAGCTACGTTAATTTCAGTAATCTGACCTTGTCCTTTCAGGACCTTAAACGCGCGTTCAAACTTATCGGTAAGATTTTCAAACATGTTGTATCAATTTTGGAGTGCGAAGATAAGCAGAATTCGGCAGAAGGTTGATTACAATACGATCTTTCGTGTCAACTGATCATAAAAAATTGCAAAACTCGGGTTAAATGGGTAGTATTTAGCTAGATTCTTTCGTTTTATGAATGGTTCAGATAGTATCTCATAATACCGATACGTCTTTTTCTTTTTATCAATAAAGAAACTGATTTTTGGATGAACTCTTAAAGCACTATTCAACGTGTCAATACATCCAACTATTTTCTCCCGTTTCTTCGGGTGTGATTCATAAATGGGAAGCAACCAACATTCGATTTCATTAACAGCAATTGCAAACACTATTTTTGATTCAAATGCTTCGTATAACTCTGTTGAAATAGCCTCAATTAATCTGTTTTTAACCATTTCCACTATTTCATCAGGTGATTCACTTCCTCTTCTGTCGATATTCAACTTTTCACAAACATCACTATCGATTTGAATGAGTAGAAAATCCAAATCAAGTAAGTTGTTCTTTAATTTTTCGTGCGATTCACAGTACTTAATAACGTGTGTCCAACTACCATGTTTGCTTTCATTAGACTCATCCGTTGCATCTAACACAGGCTGTAAATGTCGGTATTCAAACGCATCTTCATCATCAAAATATCCGATCAATATATCTTTTAGGATTCGATGATCCGTAACACCTTCTGCAATAACACCAATACGCATGCTTTCTAGAAGTTTGTTGGGAGTCCACCTAATAATCCACTCATAAAACTTTCAGAAAGTTTCATGCCACTTTTAGGCTTTTCAGCTATTTCTGTCACTTTCGTTTCACCATTCCGTTTACGACTCACAACCAATAGTTTTTGTTCGTCATCGGTTAAATCAAGTCCATCAAGTATAGCTGGATTGTGTGTTGTGAAAATAACTTGTTTATTGTGTTTCTTCGCCAAAGCAGTTAACACTTTCATGAGTTGAATACACAACTTCGGATTCAATGCATTATCAATGTTATCGATTGCAAAAAAGGAAGGAGTTTTGTCACTGATAAACAATGTCAAATAGAATAGTAAGTACAAAAATCCTTCATTCGAACTACGTTGGTCTAAAAATGCCAATTCTTCGTCAATGTATTTGTCGCGAATTTTCAAGTACTTTTCTTTCTCAAAGGGTTTAGGCGAAAACTCAAAATCATCAAACCACGAAACCAATTGTAGGTTTTCTTTTAGTTCATTTTTCCGGGCTTCATCACCTTCATCATAAATCGTAGAAATTAGTTTTAACAAGCCTTCTCCATTTCGCCCAAGTGGTTGAATTTGTCCTTCTCGTTCAAATTGGCGGATGGATGTTTCTTCAGGTGAATAGATGATAAAGTTATTAATATCCTTTACATCGGATATTTCCCATAGTTGATAAAGAGTTGCAACATTAGTAGAATCCCTATCTAAATCTTTTTTCATTTCCAATGGAAGATCTTCTAGGGTTATCTCGCCTTTTTTATACTTTAAACGTAGTTCTTGAAATGCTAAAAAACTATTTTTGTTTTCATCCGCTACTTTATCTTTCCATTCAGAATAAATCTTGTTATCGTGAGCAAGAACTGCAAAATACTTGTTTTCACCATCCGACGCTGTCAATTGAATATCCTTGTCTACATATTGAGCATCAAACGCCGAACGCATAAACTCTGGATTGGTAATTCGAATTCCACGAGTTTCTAAAAATTCATTGTCCAACTTTCCTTGTGATGCAGCAGAACAAAGTGTAATTGCCTCCAGAAGATTGGATTTTCCTGCACCATTTTCACCAATAATCACATTGATGCGACCTAGCTTAAGATCTAAATCAACAATGGATTTGTAATTCTGAATGTTAACCGATTGAATCACTTCGTTTTTTTTTCTTGTAAAAATAGCGATTCCAATACAAATTGAGTTATTTCAATCAATCTACTTACTTCACCGACACCTTATTGCTAAACACCTGTCCATTTACGGTATAATTCAACACGTACATTCCAGCTGGTAAATCGAATCGGACAAGCAACATTCCGGTTTTTTCTTCGAGTTGAATTGCCAATTGTTTGCCATTCAAATCAACCATGGAAACGTTTTCAATGGGTTGAATGGATTTTTGAACAATGAAAAATTCGTCCTGAGCTGGATTTGGGCAAATCAATGCGTAAGAATCTGAAATGCCTGTTTCACTGATGCCAGCCACTGATGTAGCGCACAAATCGGTTTCCCAAATACCGCGACCAAATGTACCTGCGCGGAGTTTCTGGGAAGTCTGAACTATTTCTAAATCGTTGACAAAAGTGATCGGTAAATCTTGCCCATAAGGTTGCCAAGAAGTCATCACAGAATCGCGGTAATACACACCATAATCATTTCCAACATACAAACGATTGGGACTGTTGGGTTCGTAAATAATCACATTACACGGAACATTTGGCAAACCAGTTGAATAATTGGTCCACGTCGTTCCTCCATTTCCTGAATACGAGACTTTGTAATTGTTGGTATAATCGCCACGGGAAACCCAAATACGATCTGGATTCGTTGGGTGAACTGTAATACGAGTAATGGGAGCATTGGAAGGTAAGTTCACCGTTGTCCAATCTGTCCCTCCATTAATTGTCTTTAACAAGTTATCTTGGTAAGCAGCATAGATGATATTCGAATTGGAAGGTGCAATTTCCAAATCTGTAAAACCATCACCTGGATTTACAGTATTTGTTCCAATCATTGTCCAAGAATCACCTTGATTGGTGGTTCGGAAAATATTGTCATAACCTGCAACAATTACATTGCTATTATTGGGATCAAGATCATAAGGTGTAACCCACTGACCATTTGTTGCCATAGGAATATTGTCATGAATATTAACAACATCTATTCCACCATTTGTAGTTCGTTGCAATCCAGTTCCATTAATGTATGTTGTATAATAAGTATCTATATCGTCTGGTTGAATCGCCACTTCCATTCCATCACCACCATTGGAATTTTCCCAACTTCCATTGGGCATACGTTTACGACCACCATTATCTTGTGTACCTCCAATCATAAACACATCATGGTTTCCAGCGTTGGCAATGCGGTAAAATTGTCCAATTTTTAATCCATTGGATTTATCTGTCCACGTATCTGTTGTTTCATTGTATTTATACATTCCGCCATCGTTGCAGAAATAAATGTGTGATGAATTGTTCGAATAAGCCACATAATGAAAATCAGCATGGATTTCAGTATAATTTCCACTTCCCCACCAATCCGTAATTTGTGTCCAACTATTCCCACCATTGGTAGAACGATAAGCGACAACATAACCACAATATAAGGTATTCACATTATTCGGAGAATAGGCAATTATGGTGTTTTCTGGCGTGTCTGCTAATTGATTAAATGAGATGGCATTATCGGTTGTTTCAAACAAAGGTCGGTTACCATCAAAACTACAACTTACGAGCAATCGATTCGGATCTAAAGGAGTTGTTGCAAGTGTAATGAAATTATGATTTACGTTAAATGCAGTTGCATCGTTCCAATTTGTTCCTAAATCAGTGGATTTGTAAACTTGACTTACTCCCCAATAATCATCCAAAGCAGCATAGATTACCAAACCATTATTCGGCTGAAAACAAACAGAACTGTGCGCACCGCTTCGTATTTGTGTCCAATTCATACCAGCATCTACCGTTCTATATAAACCATTAGTCGTAGCAGCAACAATCACATCTGAATCGGTTGGACTCATTTTTAATTCATATATAGCACGAATATCAAGGCCCGAAACCAAGGTTGTTGGCAACCATGTTGCTCCAGCATCAATTGATTTATAGACTCCAGTACTGGTTGTCCACCATCCTGTATTATCGCCATTGGAAACATATAATATATTGGGATTGGAAGGATCGATCAACAAATTACTACACGCTCCATACGGCAAACCATCGTCAGACGAAGTATAAGTTGCTCCACCATTGGTTGTTTTCCAAATTCCTCCTCCAGGTGAACAGATGTAGTATAATTGATCATTGGTTGGATGAAAAGTAACACAAGTTGTTCTTCCAATACCCCAATAACCGCCATCATTTTCTACTTGATCAATAAATGTCCAGCTACAATTTGCACTTTTAGCCACTTTTTGTTTCGCTTTTTCAGTTGCGAATGCGTCTAAGATAGTTTCAGATGAAGGAAGACGACCATCTTCTGTTAATCGAAATTGCATGAAATATTTCCACTGCTGATACTGATTATAAGCAGATCCTTCGCCCTCATTTTTTTCTTCGGATTCCTCAATTGCAGGTAATGCCTTAAAATAGGCATCAATCTGTTTACACAATTCTGAAAAAGTTGCCGATTCATTGGCATGGATTAATTGTTTCCAATCTTGGTTTTGCGCCATTAGCGGAGAAGCTATTAGCAAAGCCACACACAGTTGTACTAGTCTCATGGAAACAAAAATACAATTCTCCGATCAGAACGAAGCTTCATTTTCGAACCGTTCAATCAATGCTAACCACAGGACAAACAATTGATTTAAGAATGTGTTTATTTTGTACAATTAAGTACAATAATTCTTTGGCTTTGACTAAGCCAGTTGATCCTTTTCCGTTGGTTTTAGATTCAATTTACTTCGCTTTCTACTATAGAAGAAATAAATCAATAAACCAATAACCAGCCAACCACCAAAATTGATCCAATTCCACAATCCTAATTCGCTCATCATGTACAAACAACTTATCAAGCCAAGCATTGGAATCAACGACAAATTCTGAACAAATGCCCAATAGGTTAAACACAGCAACACAATTAAAAAGATCCACGTCGGAATTTTGTGTGCAAACAAGGAAAAACCTGTCATGTACAGTTCTTTCTGTGGAATGGAAATCGCAGTCATTGCGCCAATAAATTGCAGTTCGGTTGCTTCATCAAAATACAATTCCAAATCTTCCTTTTGTGCTTTATAAGCTGCACTATCATTGGTAGAAACAAACAAGGTCAATTCTTCCAATTGCTTCTTATCTAATTCTGTCAAGACATCAACTGGAGCTTTTAATTGTTGCTCATTGGTGATGAATGACATCGTTTCTTTTTTGTAACTCGTGAAGAGTAAAACGGTCGTTCCAATCAATAAAACAGGCATAATCCATTTGGAATTGATGTAAGGTGTTTTGAATTTACCGCGGGGAATGTCTTTTTTGTTTTGTAATACCAATACGCCAGCACACACTAAAACAAAGGCAAACAACGTTCCGATACTGCACAAATCCGTGACCATTTTTAAGTTCATGAACAAGGCAGGTACAGCCACTACGAATCCTACAACAACTGTAGCAAACGAAGGTGTTTTGTATTTCGGGTGAATTTTAGAAAATTTCTTCGGCAACAAACCATCCCGACTCATGCTCATCCAGATGCGAGGTTGTCCCATTTGGAACACAAGCAATACTGAAGCCATTGCAACCACAGCACTTACAGCAATGATTCCCGACATCCATTTCAAGTTAATCTTTTCGAATACAAATGCCAATGGATCACCAACAGCTAAGTCTTTATAAGAAACGATTCCAGTTAAAATCAGCGCGATAATGATATATAAAATGGTACAAATAATAATGGCCCACATCATTCCTCTTGGTAAATCACGTTGCGGATTTTTACATTCTTCAGCGGTGGTGGAAATGGCATCAAACCCAATGTAAGCAAAGAAAACAGCGGATACTCCTTTCAAAATTCCTCCTACCCCATTTGGTGCAAACGGATCCCAATTGGCTGTATCCACGTAAAAAACACCGACTGCAATCACCAATAAAATAATCGACAATTTAATGATTACCATGGCGTTACTAGCATTCCGCGATTCTTTCATACCACGGTAAACCAACCACGTAATGAGCACAATAATAAACAATGCAGGAAGGTCAGCAATCAAGTGAAAACCGCCAATTTTAGGAGAAGTTGTCCAAGCATAATAGGCATGTTGAAGCGAAGCATCAAGATTTGGAAACAATTTTCCACCTTGCATCAACGCCATTGCTTCATCGTACCCATTGGAAGCTGATAAATAATCCATTTGAATCCACTGCGGTAAGTGAATGCCACCACTTTCCATGAGACTAGTAAAATAATCACTCCACGAAATGGCAACCGTTATATTACCAATGCCATATTCCATGATCAGCGACCAACCAATAATCCAAGCTATGATTTCACCAAAAGCCACATACGAATACGTGTACGCACTTCCAGAAACAGGAACCATCGATGCAAATTCGGCATACGCAAAGGCGGCAAAACCACACGCAATGGCTGTAAAAAGAAACAAAAATATAACCGCAGGTCCACCATCAGCACTTGCTGTACCAATGGTACTGAAGATTCCCGCACCAATAATTGCAGCAATCCCAAAAGCAGCTAAATCGCGCACACCTAGGTGGCGTCCCATAGATTCATGACCTTCACTTTCGCGCTGTTCAACGGCTTTTAAAATATCCTGAACGTTCTTTTTTCTGAATAAAGATTGAAATGACATAGTTTTCAAATATAGTCTCGTGTGAACAAAAGTAAAAAATAAACAATGCAGTAGTCGTTTGTTTCCAGTGTTCCATAGTTTTAGTGAAACATTTAATAGATAATAGGAAAAATATACAAGGTCTTTTTTTGTGTCTTTGTTATGTTTATAATTTAACCTTATCACTATTGTGTGTTTATAAAATAAGAAAACACTGATTTTATAAACTGTTTTTCCAACCTTTCCCTAACTTTTGCATTTAAGAGAACAGATGCACAAGGTGTACATCTATCTACAGAAACAACCGCACATCCTTTCTTGACAAGTGAGTGCTGTTTTTTTTGTAAGTTTGAAAACACGTAAAAATGAAAAAATGAAAAGAAATCTACTTATCGCTTCCTTATTAATGAGCGGTGCAGCAGCAGCACAATTTACACAAACAAATGAGCCTTCAATTGGTGGTTCACAAGTAATGTATGAATTAGAAGAAACAGCTGATCCGTATGCAAGCTTCACTGGAGTTGGACAAACTTGGAATTATAGCAGCTACTTTGGAATTGACAATAGCCCACGTACATTCAGTGTAATTGATCCTGCTACAACTCCGCAAGCAACTACTTTTACTTCGTCTACAAAGGCGATTCAGATTGAAGGATTTATCACAACGTTCATTAGTTCTGATGCATCAACACGTATTTCTCAAGGTTTTGCTTATGTTGATGGTACTGATACTACTGTAGTTGATTTGAGTTCAAACACAGAATTATTGATGAACTATCCGATGGATGTTACCAATTCATTGGTGGATATTTATGGTGGAACAGTTAATACAACTTTAGTTGCTACGCCATTTGCTTGTACTGGAAATGACATTGCTACTGTTGATGGTTCAGGAACATTGGTATTAAATGTTGCTACTACATTAACAAATGTATTGCGTTACCACCTAGTTGATACTGCAACTGCAACAATTCCAATTATTGGTGAAGTACAAATTGTACGTGATCAATATGAGTATTATAAATTAGGTAGCAACTCAGAAATGCCTGTATTTATTTACGCAAGCCTTGGAATAGCAATTGGCGGTGGTGCACCAACATTTACAACTGTTGTTTTAAATAGTGTTGCTCCAGACGGATACCTTTCTATCGATAACAACGAATTGTCTAACGTAACGGTTTATCCAAATCCTGCGACTGATGTTATCGCTGTTAATGGTTTAACTAGTAACGCTACTTTGACATTGATCGATGCTCAAGGAAAAACAATTTCTACGAAAGCTGTAGAAGCTGGTGTTGCATCAATGAACATTGAAAACGTAACTGCAGGTGTTTACTTCTTGAACATTACTTCAAACAACGAAACAAGCGTTCAACGTGTAGTTATTCGTTAATTATAACAATACCTTTTAGTGAAAAGCGTGGGAGAAATCTCACGCTTTTTTTGTTCTTTAACTTCATTTATTGGATGAGTAGGATCAACCTCCTCCCTTCAAACGACATAACCATTCAAAGACGAAGTTAATTCTGTGAGGGAGGATTGAGGAGGGTGAAAATACACCCCAAAATTATTTTCAATAAATCAACCTGAATATAAGTGCTATATAAACAGCATGCACAATTATTCGGATTTAACTTTTCGTATTATGTCTTTAAAGATCTTAGTTTCACCCCTCTCGGTCTCCCCTCAAAGGGGAGATGTTTGATTTGTGTTCTTAATTTTAATTCGGACATTTATTATTCCCAAAGTTTTTGTGAATGCATTGTTAACAAGTACTCTTTGTAACCAACTGAGAATTGTGCATTTTTCATGATATTTGAATACGTAAAATCCATCAATGAAGTATTGTTACCTTTTAGTGTTTATTTGTTCTTTTTTCAACACACTTAAAGCTCAGGGAGATATTGAGCTAACCGCCGAAGAACGCGCTTATTTATATCATATTGTAAAGAAAAGCCCCATTCTAGATCAGAATATTGGTCGGTATTTTGAATACAACGGTCCCGTATTGCGGTTCATGAACAAAGAAATCAATTTTGATTCCATTGAAACGATTATCATTAATAATCCGGAACAACTGTTTATCCGAACGTCAGAAATTGGTAAATCACCCAAAGGTATTATTGCAGAAGCTGCAAATAAAATGGCTTTGTGGGAACTCAATAAAGTATTACTTGCTGCACGGCAATCGGAAAAGGAATTGGAAAAATACGCGTTGCAATATGAACGATTTGAAGCTATTTTGTTGCCGAAATTACCCCCAGCAGCATTTAAAGGAAGTACCAGTGGTGAGGTAAAACCGCATAAAAAGCTATTGAATGTTTTGAATCCTAGTTTGAGTTTTGAAGATAAGGCTTCTATGTTAGCAACGTTTAATTTTCTGTCAACGGATGAGCAATTGACCA
>JAYSRF010000216.1:0-23218 GCA_043721195.1 Fluviicola sp.
CGTTGACCAGCTTTGTACGCTTCTTGAATGGCACTCACTGGTTTTGTCTTAGAAACCGCTATGAGTTGAACTTCTGAAGGAATTTGAGTGCGTATTGCGAGTAATCGCTCTGCTATTGTACCGTTATTCATTGGTCATATAAATCGTTAATCCACTTCTGATTTTAGGTTCAACCCAAGTTGATTTTGGTGGCATAATTAATTGATGATCAGCAACTGATTTTACCTGTTCCATACGAATGGGAAAGAGAACAAATCCAACAGCAGCTTGTCCTTTATCTACAGCATTACAAATAGCTTCTAATCCTTCTGCACCACTTACAAAGGCAATGGAAGGATCCGTTTTTAAGTCAGCAATTCCTAAAATGGGAGTAAGAATAACATCTGTTAGAATCTGTGCATCAAGTGATTTAACAGGGTCTAAACTCGATGAAATAGAAGGATGACAGCGCAAACTATACCAATTATGATCGATGTAGCAAGTAATTTCATGCTCTTGAATTGGTTTGCGTCCTTCATCTAAAAGTTTTACATCAAATGAGTTACTCAATATCTCTAAGAATGAATCAGTTGAATGACCGTTAAGGTTTTTCACCAGTCGGTTAAATTCAAGGATTTGCATGCTTCGTTCATCGATCAGGAATGCTAGAAAAAAATCGGGATTTTGAAATGCACTATCCTTCATTTTTTCAGCCAATCGTGCTGAAGATGCTGATCGGTGATGGCCATCTGCAATGTACAAGGAAGGAATTTGTTTGAATAAAGATTGAATAATTGCCGTCTTTTCTGAATCGAGCATCCACAATTCATGTTTTAGACGATCTGTAGTTGAAAATTCGTATTCTGGCCGCGCTTTCGTTGCTTCATTCAAGAACGTTTCAATAGGATTAGATGCCGGATAAGAAAGTAATACTGGCTCAGCATTAAAACCAACAATATCAAGGTAGTTAGTAAACATTTCTTCCCGAGAAGTCAAGGTTGCTTCATGTTTTTTAATCAAATCAGCTTCATATTCAGCAATACTTGCACCTGCAATGATTCCAGTAAAAGTATGACCTTCTTTTGTTTGGCGATAAACATAAATCGCTGGTGTTGGGTCTTGAAAGAGTATTCCCGCTTCTTCGAATTCTATAAAACGACGTTTAACAGCTTGAAATCGTTCTACAGAGTTGGGTTTTGTTTTGAAATTTTTATCAACTTCAGGATGAATAATATGTAAAAACGTGTAGGGATTCTCTTCCAATTTGGCTTTCAGGATGTGTTTTTTATAAGAAGCCAATGGACGTGTAGAGACCAAGTGTGCTTTATCACGCGTTGGTCGTACTGCCTTGAAAGGATGAATGTCTGCCATTTTAATGATGTGTTTTATTTATTTTTTTAGGTCTGATAAACGAAATACCTAATTGTTTGTTCAAAAAAACTTCGTTTTTGGATGTGCCGAAAATACGTAAAAATGAAGGATTAAATAAACTTTTTGGATACAGAAAACGCCTGTTAAAGTAATTCAACAGGCGCTTCGTATCTCGTTTTGTTCTATTTTATGCGTAAACCTGTTTTCCAAATTGTTTGATAATTAAATCAGCCAATTCTAAACCAATGCGATCTTGCGCTTCAACAGTAGCAGCGCCAACATGTGGTGTAGTAGCAATTGCATTGTGGTTGAGCAAGTCAGCACGTGGATTTGGTTCGTTTTCAAATACATCTAATCCAGCGAATGAAACTTTTCCAGTTGCTAAAGCGGCAAGTAACGCATCTTCATTCACCACCCCGCCACGAGCAGCATTGACAATTTGCACTCCTTTTTTCATTAACTCAAATTCAGGAGCATTCAAAACAGCATCGCCATTTGCTTGCTTGGGAACATGAATCGAAATGAAATCAGCTTCTGGAAGCAGAGCGTTTAAATCTGTACTTACTTTAACGGGAACAGAAAGAGAACCCAATCCTTGAATTTCTCCTAAAGAAACGTCTACTGTTTCAGCTACTTGACCGACAGCAATGACTTTCATTCCGCAACCCAAAGCATAACTAGCTAATGATTGTCCAATTCTTCCAAGTCCAATGATTAATAATGTTTTTCCACGTAACTCAATTCCTTTGGAGTAGCGTTTTTTCAAACTTGAAAAATCACCAGTTTCCATGTTTTTAAAGGAATGATTTAAAGAACGAGCACCTGTAAACAACAGTCCCATCACCAATTCTGCTACCGATTGGGAAGAAGAAGCGGGAGTATTGATAACGGTTAATCCTTTTTCTCGCGCATAAGCAACATCAATATTGTCCATACCAACACCACCACGACCAATTAGTTTTAATCCTGGGCAAGCGTCAATCACTTCTTTACGAACAGTAGTTGCACTTCGTACCAAAACAATTTCAATGTGTTGTTCATTTACGGCATTTGCTAAATCTGCTTGCTCTACTTTATCTGTGATTACAGTATATCCAGCTTGTTCCAGTGCTATTTTTCCTTCATTGGAAATTCCGTCATTTGCTAATACTTTCATGCTTAACTATTTTTTTGTTCAAAATCACGCATTACTTCAACCAAAACGCGAACGCTATCCAATTCCAGTGAGTTGTACATCGATGCACGGTATCCACCAACCGATCTATGACCAGCTAGTCCAACAATTCCTGCAGCTTTCCATGCTTCATCAAATGCAGCTGAATGATCCTCATTTACCAATAAGAAATTCACATTCATAAACGAACGATCTTCGCGAGCAGCAGTTCCTTTGAAAAGTGGATTACGGTCAATTTCATTGTAAAGTAGTTCTGCTTTAGCTTCATTTCGTTTTGCCATGGCAGGAACACCACCATTCGCCATCAAGTGACGTAAATTCAACATTGCTACATAAACAGCAAAGACAGGAGGTGTATTAAACATCGAATCTTTTTCTGCATGTACTTTTAAATCCAAGTAAGAAGGCATGAAAGGTGAAGTTGATTTACCAAGCAATTCTTTTTTGACGATGTAAAGTGTTGCACCTGCAGGACCAAGATTTTTTTGTGCACCTGCATAAATGATGTCAAAGTCAGCAACATTGATTTCTTGGGAGAAAATATCAGATGACATATCACACACCAACGGAAGATTTGTTTTTGGATATGATTTGAATTGCGTACCGAAAATGGTGTTGTTGGATGTGAAATGAATATAGTCTACATCAGTTGGAATGGTATAATCTTTCGGAATATAGCTAAAGTTTTTATCTTCAGATGAAGCGAATACGTTCACATCGATTCCTACTTTTTTAGCTTCTTTGATTGCTCCAGAAGCCCACGTTCCAGTATTGATGTAACCAGCGCGCTTTGTTTCACGCATCATGTTGAGTGCTACAATTGTAAAACCAAGTGTAG
The DNA here is from genome assembly GCA_043721195.1 of Fluviicola sp. GTDB lineage: Bacteria > Bacteroidota > Bacteroidia > Flavobacteriales_D > Crocinitomicaceae > Fluviicola. Next base: position 3,363 of record JAYSRF010000216.1, read on the forward strand.
CCCCACCTTGGAGGTACAAAACTTCGTAATCATCAGGAACATTGAGCGCTTTTTTAACCAGATTACGTGCTTCGTCCATGACAGCTTCATAATCTTTGTGGCGGTGAGAAACTTCCAAAATTGAAAGTCCGTTAAAGTCTAAAACTGCATCGGCAGCTTGTTTGAATACCTCTTGTGGAAGGATACATGGTCCTGCACCAAAATTGTGTTTTTTCATTACTTGGTATTTATTCAGTTTGTTTTTAAATACAATGGCAAATGTCGTTTTTTTCTTGTGAAGACGGCATTAAATTGGGGTGAAATTTTGGTATAAAAAGAGAGGGCTTTCCCATTGGAAAGCCCTCATCAAAAAAATCGTGATATGTTGTTAGAAGTTTCATCGGTTAACCTTCCGTAGTTTCTTCTTTTTTAACGGTCTTTTTAACAGCCGGTTTTTTCTCAGCTACTGGTTTTGCTGTTGCTGCTTTTTTTGCTACTGGAGCTTTTTTCTCAGCTACAACTTTTTTTGGTTTCTCAGCTGCAACAGGAGAAGCTGTTTTTGCTTTTTTGCGTAATCGCGTGTTCCCGTAAGAACCATTGGTTCGCTTACCTTTTCCTGATTTGATATCGCCTTTTCCCATGGTAGAATATAGTTTTAATAGTTGGAAATCTGATTACAAAGATAGTATTCTTTAGAAACAAACCACACAAAATTTTGTAAAACAATCCTAAAAAGTAGTGTATTTCAGTTCATTGAAAAAGTCTGGTGGTTCTTATTCTGCTACAGCAGTTAATCGTCGATTTAATTCAGCACGTACTTTGTTTCCATTTTTCATGATGTGTTCACACCAATCAAGTTTTACATCAATTTGCTCTTCTTCGGATAGCTTCCAATGGAGATCGCTCTTTTCTAATCTGTGACGTATGGCTTGAATACTCAATGCTACAGAAACAGATACGTTGAAACTTTCCGTAAAACCAACCATTGGAATTTGAACATTGATGTCTGCCATTTCACGAACTGTATCGCTAATTCCTTCCCATTCTGTACCGAAAACCAAAGCGAGTGGCTGATCAATTGGAACATCAAATATAGAGTGACTTCCAGCATCTGGAGTCAGTGCGGCTATGCAAAAACCTCTTTCTTTGAGTCCATTAATGCAATCAACTAATGGGGTTTGACCATCTGAATAGTTGTACAATTCAATCCATTGACCTGCACCTCTTGCAATATCGCGTTGTACTTTGTATTGGTTTTTACTTTCAACGACGTGTAATTCCTGCACTCCAAAACTTTCACATGACCGCATTACTGCACTCGCATTGTGTTCTTGATAAATATTCTCTAAAACAACTGTTAAATGCCGTGTTCGGTCTGCTGCGATGGTATCAAACATTACCTTTTTTGTTTCAGGTATCATTTCATAAAAGGCTGCTAAAAGTTTTGATTGCATGGGGCAAATGTAAGGATAAATGGGTTTAACTAAAAACAACCTAATTTTGAAAAGTTTAGGCATAAAAAAAAGTCTTTTACCTAAGTAAAAGACTTTTTTCTTTTCTAAGAAATCTTAGTTAACGGAATCAGATAATTCAGTTCCCGCTTTAAACTTAACAACTTTTTTAGCTGCAATTTGAATTTCTTTACCTGTTTGTGGGTTACGACCAGTTCTAGCCTCACGAGTAGATACTGAAAAAGATCCGAATCCTACTAAAGAAAGACGATCTCCTGCTTTCAAAGCACCAGTAGTTGCTTTAACGAATGCGTTTAATGCTTTTTGAGCATCTGCTTTAGATAAACCTGCATCAGATGCCATTGCATCAATCAATTCTGCTTTGTTCATAGTTTGGTTTTTTTTGAATGTTTTCAATAATTTAACGAGACAAATTTAGCCGAATATGTAAGCCTGTCAAGGGTTGGCGGTAAAAAACACTGTTTTTGTTGATAAGTACGGCTATTTGTTGATAAAGCGGGCTTTATTTAGGTTGTTTAACGCAGTTTTATAGCGATTCATCGATGAAAATAGATCAATTGTTTTTTTTATTTCAACTGATTTTATATCATGAAACCTCTTAAATGCCTTTTATAGTGTGTGAATTAATGAATGTAAAACTTAGTTAAAATGTTTCAAGTTATAGTTTCCAATCTTTAATTGTATTTCCAACTAACCAATCACGCGATGTCATGCGTTTTTTTCCTTCTACTTGTAATTCATAGATAATGAGTTCGCCTCCATTACAAGCAACACGAATTGTATGTTTATCGGATGTTAATTGACCTATTTCAGAATCAGTTGATTTCTCTTCAACACTCGATTTGAATAATTTCACTTGTTTTACTTCTCCTTTTGCATTTGTTAGCCGTGTCCATGCTGCAGGATAGGGCGAGAGTCCACAAATTAGTTGGTGGATTTCATTGACAGGTTTCGTCCAATCAATCAACGTATTTTCCTTAAACAACTTTGGTGCTGGACGTTTTAAACTGTGAGACATTTCAGATTGTGGAATTGGTTGAATCGTTCCAGCCTCAATAGCATGGAGTGTGGAAACCACTAATTCTCCACCAATTAAAATCATACGATCATGTAATTCACCCGCAGTTTCGTCTGGAGAAATGGGCATTTTTGTTTGACCAATGACATTTCCTGTATCAATTAGTTCATCGATGAAAAAAGTACTGACACCTGTTTCAGTATCACCATTAATGATAGTCCAGTTAATTGGCGCCGCGCCGCGGTAATCGGGTAATAAAGATGCGTGGAGGTTAAAAGTGCCATTTTTCGGCATTTTCCAAACCTCTACGGGAAGCATACGAAATGCAACAACCACAAATACATCTGCATTCCACGCACTTAATTCTGCTAAGAAATCGCTGTCTTTAAGTTTTAAAGGTTGTAAAACAGGAATATTGTTCGCTAAAGCAAATCGTTTTACTGGACTTTCATGCAGTTGTTGTCCACGTCCAGCTGGTTTATCTGCTACTGTGACACAGCCAACAAGGTTGATTTGCTCAAGCAGCATTTTTTCAATGATTCCAACGGAGAAATCTGGAGTTCCCATAAATACAACACGTAATCCTTTCATATCGTTTTGATTTCTTTGGTCCAATTAAATAGTTTCAAGTAAAAAAAAGATGCTGCTCCCATTGTAATGAAATAAACATATTCCACCAACCAAACAGATTGAATGGGAGTTTTCCATACTTTAATCAACAAATAGGCAGCTACTAAATAAAGCAGTGTTGAAATACATTCAACCAAAAAAGTAACTCGTGTGTTTCCACTACCACTAATGGTTTGAAAGTAAACGCTTCCAATGCCATAAATCAGAATAGAACCACTTATTATGCGAAGAATTTGGGCACTTTCGTGAATGTAGCGTGGATCATCATTGACTAATTTAATCAACGTTTCTGGGTAAAATACAGCACCGTGAAATGAAACGAATAAAAAAAGGATGGAGAGTAATTGAATGCGTCGTTGGATAATGGGGAGTGCTTCAAAATCTTTCGCGCCAATGAATTGTGCAATGTAAGTTTTTGTTGCTGCTGCGAATCCCCAGATGGGAACAAATGCTAGAAAATAGATGTATCGAATATTGAGCGAAACAGCCAATTCTTTACTTCCCATTTGTTCAATCCAAATAAAAAACACCGTCCAAACAGATAATGCGACAACGCCTTGTAATAATAAGGGAAAACCAACTTTGATGTGTTCCCGGAGTTGTTTTAGCGTAACAAGCCACTCGTTCCAAAAGGGGTAAATGGTTTTTAATTTACCTGCGAGTAAACTAATGAGTAGAAATAGCATACCTAGTATTTCTGCAATCGTCGAAGCCATAGCGGCACCTTCTAGTCCCATTGGTTCAATCGATCCAAAGCCAAACACGAACAGGTAGGCGAGGAGGATGTTTGAACCAGCCACAATTGCAGCACTGATTAATACAACGGTCGTTTTTCCAGTAGCAGAATAGGTCGACTGAATGGTCATTGTAATAATGGATGCCCAAAACGCATATCCGCGGATTTTCAAAAAGGATAATTCTGCGGCAACCAATTCATTGTTGGATACGAGTTTGTGCATTAAGGATGGCACAACCGTATGTATCAAAAGCGTGAGAATGATTGCAATAAGCGTAAAATTGAAAAATGCAGATTGAAAAACACGAGCAACACCTTTGTAGTCCTTTTCGCCAATGCGTTTTGCCATTAGAATTTGCGCACCGTCTGCCATGCCTAAAAATGCCATGTGGAGCGTGATGTACCATAAACCAGCACTTCCAGAAGCTACATACGCCAAGGAATCATATTGAGCGAGGAATCGAGCATCAGTCATAGCCAAAATAGACTGAATAAAACCACTCAACATCAATGGCAAAGCGACACGTAAAATACTACTGTAACCCGTGTCGAGCATTAGTCAATTTGTAATAGAAGTCCTTTCAAGTACTCGCCTTCTGGGTGAAATGCATTAATAGGGTGATCTGCTGGTTGATGTAATTGCTCCAAAATTTTCACAGAACGACCACTTTCTATAGCAGCAGCAATGATTGTATTGGTGAATAACTGTTTATCGACTACTTGAGAGCACGAATACGTCATTAACAATCCACCTGGACGAATATGTGCAATTGCCATCGCATTCAAGCGTTTGTAGCCTTGAACAGCTTGGTGTCGCTTGTCTCGATGTTTCGCAAAAGCTGGTGGGTCTAAAACTATTATATCATATTCTTCCCCCGTTTCACGCACATAAACCATTGCATCAGCAACAATCGATTGGTGTTTTTCGCCAAAATTATTCAGAATGATATTGGCATCCGTTAACTCAATAGCTTTTTTTGAACTATCCAATGAATGCACTTCAACAGCTCCTTGTTGTAAGGCTGATAGACTAAAGCCACCAGAATAACAGAAAGTATTAAGTACTTTCTTGCCTTTGGAGTATTTTCCTAATAAAAAACGATTTTCTCGCTGATCAATAAAAAATCCTGTTTTTTGACCTGTAATCCAGTCTAACTGGTATTTCACGCCATTTTCTAACGCAATATGCGGTGTAGGTACATCGCCAAAAACGTAGCCATCTTCAACTGGTTGACGATTGGTAAGCGTTTCTTTTGATTTAGAATAAACAGCAATCAATCGTTCTCCTAAAGCGACTTTTAACGCCTCTGTGATGAGATCAATGTGTTTAAACATTCCCCAACTATGACACTGGATTACAGCAACTCCACCATAATAATCAATGATTAAACCAGGTAATTCATCTCCTTCACCATGGACAATTCTGCAAATGGAGTTGTCTTCACGGAATAAATGAAGGTTTTCTCGCAATGTAACAGCCCGTTTTAAACGTTTAATATAAAAATCTTGATTGATTTCATCCCCATCAAATGTGAGTACACGAACAGCTATAGAACCATGCTGAAAATGACCTTTTGCCAATTCATTTCCTTGTTTATCAGTCACTACAACCACTTCACCATCTTGAACGGTTTCAGGCATATTTTTCAATGCACCAGAAAAAATCCATGGATGTCTGCGTTCAATGGATTGAAATTTTTGGGGTAATAATACAACAGATGCTAGCATGAAGAAAGAATGATAAAATTTAGACTTGCCAATGACAAGCGCGTGCAAAGATAAACGGATTCGCTTTGAACTGGAATAAACAGGTTGATAAAATCATCATTGACATACGATTCATCGCGTGCCCATTCGTAAATTATCAAGTGCCAATTGGTTATTTATCCCTTTCCTACCGATTATGCGTCACGAGTCTATTTCATATTTATTTTAGTAGTTTTGTGTTATGGCTTATAATGTTCATGTATTTCTTCGAAGTAGCGATTTTTCGCAAGCGTATGCTGATGAAAACAATAATGGTGAGGAATCTCCAGAAAACATTCGTTATGAATGGGAGGATGAATTCCGAATCAACAGTCCAATAACGCATGTGGAAGTTCTTAGAGATCAGGTGTATGAATTAGCTGGTGATTTGGGAAATGATCATCCGTTTTCTTATCAAATTCTTGGCGTAACCAATGTGGTGTTTCATGAAGAAGGGAATGTAACGACATTGGTTTTTTCTGAAAAAGCATTAGATGAGTATTTATTGGATACTGAAAAACGACACTTTGAAGTTTATTTAAACGATGATGAGGTTGTAGAAAATCCACTGCCTGGTGTCTACATCGTTTTGTCTGATTTCCCCAAAGAATTAAGGAATTAATCACATGTTGGTTGTTCAGTCGTTGAACCTTCATTTTTCCAAACCTGTTTTGAATGATTTGGAATTGACGGTTCAAACAGGCGAAATCGTTGGGATCGTTGGTCCAAGTGGAGGCGGTAAATCATCTTTGTTAAAAATCATTGCGGGGTTATTGGATGCCAATTCTGGAGCTGTTTATTGGAACGATCAACGCGTTAAAGGTCCTGCTAATCAACTAATACCCGGACATCCAGAGATTCAATTAGTCAATCAAGATTTTGCATTGGATTTGTACCATACAGTTCTTGAAAATGTGGTTCAGAAAATGCTCTATCTTCCTGAAAACATCAGAAGTAATTTTGCACAAGAATTATTGGATTTAGTTGAATTATCGGATCTGAAAAATCAACAAGCCATCCATTTGTCAGGTGGAGAACAGCAACGATTAGCCATTGCACGTGCATTAGCGGTTGAGCCAGAAATGATTTTGTTGGATGAACCATTTGCCCATTTAGATGCACATTTGAAACTTAAAATTGGTAATTACCTCAAAACACTTTCAGAAGTTCGCGGAACGACCTGCATTTTAGTTTCTCATGAAGGACAAGATATATTGCAATGGTGCTCAACGATTCATTTTATTACTGAAGGATCCATTCAGCGATCAGACACACCAGAATCCTTTTATTTTAACCCAAAAAACACGTATGAAGCCTTCTTTTTTGGCGAAATAAACACGTGTGTAAACGAAAATGGAGTGGAACTTTTGTTTAGACCGAATGAGTATGAAGTTGTCACAGATGGCACTGGAATACCGATTCAATTTATACAATCGAGTTTTATAGGAGCCTATTGGAGAAATAGTGTTTGCACAACCAATAATGAAACACTAGTTTTGTTCGCACAGCAATCCATGGATGATGTTCGGGAAATCACGATCAAAAAAAGACATTCGTAAACTTACTTGGCCAGAAATGTGGCATGTAACAAAGGGAACATTCATTGAATTTTTCCAAGAAAAATCCTTTTTCCATGGCGCAGCTTTAGCGTATTATGCCATTTTTGCCTTGGTTCCAATTATTTACCTGTCACTAATCTCATTTGGTAAATTTGTTGGACAAAAAACCATGCTTGATATAATCGACTCCATTTTGCGCGAACAAGTTGGTTTAGAAGATAGTAGTGGTATTATGTCTTTTTTGGAAACGGTCAATTTCGAAAAAGGGAGCTTTTTATTAAATGTGGTAGGGATCATCGCATTGTTGTTGTCTAGTTCAGCTTTATTAGCTTCTTTGAGAACGAGCTTAAATGAGTTTTTTGATATCCATACGACTTTTGAAGACCGTACCAAGCTCATTGTTCATAGTATAAGAACACGTTTGATGAATGTATTATTGCTGCCAGTTTTAGGTACAGTTTTCTTTGTTGCTTATTTCTTTGAAGTGATTGTTCTATCATTGGGACATAATCTTTTTGGTGAACTAAATGGCTTTGAAATATTCATTTTGAACAGTTTACAACATATATTGGCTATTTTCACCAATGTTGTTTTATTCACCTTAATTTTCAAATTCTTACATGATGGAGTGGTGCGATGGAGATTAGCCATTGCAGGGGCAACGGTTGCGGCGATCTTGCTATACATTGGACAATTACTCATCAAGTACTATTTAACCAATTACTTTTTTGGAAGTAGTATTGGTTTGCCGGGAACCATTCTTGTGATGCTGGCATGGATGTACTATTCTTCTCAAATGATTTTTATAGGTGCGAAATTCACGAAAGTATATGCTGACAAGGTGGGGAATCCTATTGTATTTGAGCCAAGAAAGTTGCAAACGAAGCGACTTGCCGTAAAAATTCGTCGGAGAATAGGGCGGAAGTAATTCCACCTTTTTTTAACGCATTCGAACTATTCATTCTACCTTTCGTCAGAATTAGTTGATAAATTATCGTTCTTTTTTCCATTTTTGCTAAAAGACAATTCATGTATACGATTTTTGATGAGCAACATAAGGGCTTTGAAGAACTTCCTAGAAATGGAAGCTTAATCAATTTTTCTTTATTGCGTGATTTAAAAACGGAACCTGTCATATTTCGGAGTTTTTCTATAAAATATGTGTTAGATGGTTGTGAGCGTTACAGCGTGAATGGCAATACATTTAATGTCACAAACGGTCAGTATTTATTGGCAAATTCATTCAGTCAAGGCTCCGTTCAAATTGATAGTGAACGTCTTGTTAAAGGGATTTGTATCGATGTTGCACCGACAATTCTTTCCGAGGTAGTCGCTAATTTTCTTCGACCTGATACACTCACTCCTGATTTAGATTTAGATCAGTTTTTTACTTCACCCGATTTTTTTGAAAATTGTTACCCTGCTGAAAAGACAGAGGTTGGTTTGTTTTTAGGGAAGTTGGGCACAGAATTGATTAAATCGCCATTTGAAAAGCATGAGTTTAGTCAAGAGTTTTATTTCAATTTAGCTGAAAAGATAGTGATTGATCACGTTCCGATCAACCGTCAATTGCAATCGATTCAAACGGTTAAAACGGAAACTAAAAAGGAATTACTTCGTCGCCTAATGAAAGGTAAAGCATTTATAGATCATTCGTTTGTATTGTCTATATCGATGGAGCTAGTTGCACGAGAATCTGGATTATCTGAGTATCATTTTTTCAGATTGTTTAAAGCTGTTTTTTTGATTTCCCCACATCAATACCTGATCAAAAAGCGTCTTGACATGGCTTGTGTATTGCTGAAAAAAGGCAATGAGTGCATTTCAGAAATTGCCCTTTTATGTGGCTATGCAGATGTTTTCAGCTTTAGTAAAGTCTTTAAAAAACATATTGGAGTAGCACCGTCTGTTTTTGTTTAAAATGAATTCATCAATCTGAAATCAATCGTTGAATATTGTATCAATTGTTTCATTTAGTGAATTGAATGTATTCATTGAGCTCGATTTAGAAATGCAAGATCGTAATTTCCCTTTCGTGGTTGGAAGATCCTTGTTTTACGGTTCTATTCGCAAGTTCGGGATATTGCGAACGAGTATGGAAGTTCGCTATTTTGGGTTCACCGTAGCAATATTGTAATCCAGCCAAGGCTGACACGTATCCAGTTCGTGGTTGCAAGATCGTTATATCCCTTTCACAGTTGGAAGATTGTAATATCCCTTTCGCAGTTGCAAGATAGTAATCTTCCATTCGCATGTGCAAGATCGTAATACATGTCCGCCGCGGCTGATCCCGTTCGTTGTAAGATTGTAATCTTCCGTTCGCGGTTGCCAGATTGTAATATCCCGTTCGCTAATACTAGAACTCAATCCATAACATTTCTAACCACCAATTGAGCGAAAGTATTGTCTTCATTAAATACTCGGTATAAGTTCCTTTCAACCCAAACAATACCGCTTCTTTTTAAAAATAGCAGGATTTGACAAACAGATTTTTCGTGTCTCGTTTAGATTTGTCACAAGAAATAAATTGACAAGATGCAAACAACAATCATTCTAATACTCAGCTTTTTCCTTGTTGGATCAATACATGCTCAAGAGTTAAAACGCCTTGCAAATAAAGGAGCACAGCTCGAAAAATTGTCGAGTGAAAGAAGGAAAGAATTGGGTGTGACTGAGGAGAATGGACTGTATGTTGTTCGTGTTGTTTCTGGATTAACTGCTGAAGCTTTAGGAATGAAAGAAAAGGATCTTTTAATCAAAATCAATGATAAAGCCATTCAAACAATAGCTGATGTTTTTAAACCGGAGTTTCAATTGCGCGAAGGTGATCCAGTCTCATTTACAGTTATTCGTGATCATAAAGAGAAAACGCTAAAAGGTAAAGCAATCGCAAATCCACGCGAAAATGCAGGGAAATTATCACTTGAATACAGCTCATTTCCTTTTATGGGTGGACAACTTAGTAGCATGTATTTGCAACAACCTACTACAGGCAAAAAACCGGGAATTTTGTTTATCCCTGGTCTTTCATGCATGAGCCTCGATAATATGTGGGAAGTGCATGTGTACCGAAAATTGATCTACGGTTTGGCTGAAAAAGGATACCTCGTTATGCGGGCTGAAAAATCGGGAATGGGTGATTCATACAATACGCCCGATTGCGGAACGATAGATTTTCCGACCGAAGTGAATGGATTTAGAGCAGCGCTTGATGCGTTTAAACAACATCCTGATCTTGATACCAACGCGATTATCATTATTGGGCATTCAATTGGAGCGATGCAAGCACCATTCGTAGCAGAAGGGAAAAATGTTCGTGGAATTATTGCAATGGGATTAACCGTTAAACCGTGGTTGGAATATTTAACAGAAATGTTGCGTGTCCAAAATCCACGATTGGGAATTGATTACTTGCAAAATGAACAAGATATGAAGTTGTATGAAATACTTTTGTTTGAATTGTTGGTTGGAAAAAAATCATTAACCGAAATGGTCGATTTGAATCCCGAATACAACCGTATTTTGAAACGAGATATGAATTATGAGGGCGGTGAAAAACTCTTAACCCGTGATCTTACTTTTAGTCAAACACTCAATGATATCAATAGTGCTGAAGCTTGGACGAATTTAGATTGCAAGGTGTTGTCTGCTTGGGGCGAAACGGACATTCAAGTTGTTGATGATTTTTCACACCGAGAACTAGTCAAACTCATTAATACCTATAAGCCCGGAAATGCTACGTTTCTAGAATTGGTAGATACTGACCATAATTTATTGCTTATTCCAACAATGGATGAGAGTTACCAGCGAAATGCCGACGGTTCATTGGGAAGTTTGTTTCCAACCCATTTTAATACGCAAGTTATTACCGAATTTGATTTATGGATTCAGTCCATTTTAGTGCAATAGGAACCAAAACGAACGCTATGCAGACATTAACAGTACTTCAAGAAACCCAACAACAAACGAAAATGAAAACGGAGTTGGTTAAACTAGGATTGCAACAATTCCTTACACTATCAGTTAAAAGGAATGATGTTGATCAAGAAGAGTTAGAATGGTCCTTGTTAATGGTGGCGCAAGAACTACAAAAATTACTTCAATTGAAAGGATTCAATTGGAAAATACCGCCCTTTCAACGAATGACAGCTTTCACTCATTTCAATTCAACTGAGATGTTTTCGTATAAACTGCTGTTAGGCTTACCGGATTATGTAAGCTGGAGTGAGTATGATAAAGCAATAAAAAGAGCGTTGGAATTAAGACGCGATTTTTGGGTTGTTCAAATTCGATTTGAGCGTATTGTTCAGGATTGGTGTTTGAAATATACGCATCAAGGTCCTAGGAACCAAATCCCCTCATTCGTTACTCAAATGAAAGCGGTTACAGCAGCTGATAATTTACGCATTGGAAACTACTACACTGAAATAGTTATTTCTGATGAAGAAAAAGTCGCGGAATCAGCAGTAGAAACAATCATCTTAATCCCTGTCGAAAAATAAGTTGATTTACACCGACGATCCTTCGGAGTCCGATAACTAGTAGTGTAGCAATGGATCAACCGAAGGATTTTTTTTTGTAAAATTTGTTAGATTAAATATTAATCATATATTTGATTAAAAATTGATCAAATGGTTATCGGAAACAATCTGAAATTATTGCGCAAGCAAAAGAAAAAGTCACAAGAAGAAGTAGCAAGTGATTTAGGTTTGACGCGTAGTAGTTATTCTGGTTATGAAAACGGCATTGCTGAACCTGGTTTAGATACATTAGTGGCTTTTGGTGGCTATTATTCTGTTCCATTGGATCAATTATTGACGCGTGATTTTGCCGATCTCTCAGAGCTTGAATGGCAATCCATTGAAACTGGTGTTTTTGCAGATGTAAATGGTAAAAAATTGCGTGTGCTAACTTCTATGGTGAATGAACACGACGAAGAACTCATTGAACTCATTCCGCAACAAGCAAGAGCAGGTTATACTGTTGGATATTCTGATCCAGATTATTTAAAAGTATTGCCAACATTCAGTTTGCCCTTTTTATCTAAAAATAGAAAATACCGCTCTTTTCCAATTGTAGGTGATTCAATGCCACCAGTTGATGAAGGTTCTTATGTCATTGGTGAATACATTCAGAATTGGACATCCATCAGAAGTGCAACTCCTTGTATTGTTGTGACAAAAGATGAAGGAATCGTTTTCAAAATCGTCAATAATTTTATTGCAACACAGCATTCGCTTGAATTGTGTTCAACCAATCCGTTGTACTTACCTTATTTTGTGCACATCAATGAAGTATTGGAAGTGTGGAAATTTGTGAATTATATTTCTCCAACGTTACCGGATATGCGTATCGATGACCATCAATTAACACGATCTATTCAGGATTTACAACGAGAAGTATTGGATTTAAAGCGTACAATTACGGGCGAAGGAAATAAGATCCAGCGTTAAAGTCAATTCGCTCTTCCGTCAACAAAAATTTCAGTTTCGCTTTTACATGTTCGTGTAAACTTTCGTCAAATTGCCTCAATAAATCTTGGAGCGTTTGTTTGTATTTCAGTGATGTAAGAATAACGGATTCAATATCAGAAATGGTGTTGTTTGAAGGTTTTTGTTTGCACACATCACATTTGCCACATGCCTTACTTTCTTGCCCGAAATAACGAATTAACTGAACTTGTCTGCACTCTTTTCGCTCAACATATTCCTGCATGGCCTCCAATCGACCTAAAGCACGTTCTTTTCGGTAATGGTAATGTTCTGGTTGAATTTCTAAGTAATCATCTGGTTTCCGCTCATGCAAAAAAGTAATCATTGGGTGTGAAGACCGCCAAGTAATATCAATAATCCCATGTGTTTCTAAAAACGATAATTGATTGTTCAATTCCGCTTGATCAATTTTTAACCGTTTGCAAAATTGTGATTCGTCGATTTCACAGAATTGCTCAAAAATAGTGCTGTGAGTTCTACACAAGAGTGTAATCAATGGATCGACCTTCGTATGAGACAATTGAAAACTGTATAAATGCGCATTGTCAATGGTGATTTTGACCCGCGAGCCATAATAGGCATCTTCACCAAAGACGATATCGCCATTCATTTCCAAAATCTTAAAAGCAGGATAAACTACTTTAGGATCTAAACTAAAACGTTGTGTAAACAAAAGAAAATCAACAGGATATGTTTCTCCTTCACCTGAACCAATGGCGACTTTCAAGAAATTACACAATGCTCTATAAACCAACTTTATAGCATCAATAGGAGGGAACTGTGCCAGCACCCGCAATTTCATGTCACTTAAATCAGTTGGACCTATAAATGCAAATGTTCGTGCAAAATTGCCATCTCTTCCAGCTCTTCCAGCTTCCTGAAAATAAGCTTCTGGGTTATTTGGAATCTCAAAATGTGCCACAAATCGAACATTTGGTTTGTCAATTCCCATTCCAAATGCATTGGTCGCCACCATTATCGGTGTTTTTTCAGTTAACCAATCTTCGAGTGCGAGTGAACGCTGTTTTGCATCCATTCCTCCGTGGTACATATTGGCTCGAATTCCTTGTGAAAGCAAAAACTTCATCACTTCCTTCACGCTTCTGCGCGTTTGACAATAAACAATCCCAACATTGCCATTCAATCGGGTACACAATTTGAGCAACGCATTGGATTTATTGACAACTGGATAAACTTCGTATGTAAGATTCGAGCGTTCAAATGGTGCTTCAAATACTGTTGGTCGATTTAAACTCAATTGCTTGACAATCTCTTGTTTCACTTTATCGGTAGCTGTAGCTGTCAACGCCATCATCGGAACTTCAGGATGCAATTCACGCATCGCAGCTATCGACAAATAGGAAGGACGGAAATCATGCCCCCATTCAGAAATACAATGCGCTTCATCGACAACGAAAAGACCAACTTCCATGAGTTTGATGCGTTCCATGAACAAACGTGTATGAATGCGTTCTGGTGAAACATACAAGAAATCGAGACCGCCAAAACGTGCATTATCAAGGGTGATATCCATTTCACGGTACGACATTCCACTAGTCAACGCTCTCGCACGAACACCTCGTTTGGTTAATTGACGTACTTGATCTTCCATCAAAGCAATTAGTGGAGAAATAACAATGCAAATTCCTTCACGGGCCAATCCTGGAACTTGAAAACAAATGGATTTTCCACCGCCAGTTGGAAGTAAAGCCAATACATCTTTCCCGTAAATAGCAGCATCAACAATTTCCTCCTGCATTGGACGGAAATCATCAAATCCCCAAATTCGTTTCAGTATTTCTTTGCTTTTTTCCATTGAATGAAGACAAAACTAGCGTTTTATCAATGCGGAATAGTGAGTAATGCTTTTTTGTACTTCGGATTGAGGTAATCGGCAAAAACTTCATAAGGAATATATGCCCATTCTGGATCATCACAAATGCGCATGGCACGATAAAAATAAGCACTGAACTTAAATCCTCCCGTTGTAATATTCACACCGCTGAATTGCCAAACCATTGGGTCGTCATAGAAACATTCGTTTTCGTAATCATCTGATTCTGTTTCTTCTGTTTCTTCTGTTCCTTCGGTTTCATCGGAATCGGCATAATACTCAGGATAAGTAGCCTTGAAATAATCGTTAATCAACACCACAAACGTTTCACTGCGGTAAGCTGCCCATTCATCAAAATTGGCATCATCACGTTGTACAAACCCGTCAAACTGCAACAAATCTTCGGTTGAAAGTAAGAGGTGATTCTTTAAATCCAAGTTGACTTGTTCTGAGCTGAAATCGGGATGTGCGCCACCGCAATAATAGTAGCTTGCAAAATTGATCGATAGAAAATCGGCATTCAAGAAATAATCACTGATGGAAGTATTGTATTCCATATTTCCGCCTGCTCCACACGTTCCAAAATTGGAAAATTCAAGCAATTGTTTGTATTCGAGGTAATTATTGACCCATTTTATAGTCGAATCAGGTAAACCGCTCTTAATGCGAAAAAACTGCGAATCCCAATGCGCTTCTTTGTACCAGACGATAGTCATGCCATTTGCAACCACCGAAGTTGTAGAATCAATGGACTTGAATTTAGCGAAAGAAGTGCGAATGCGTTCCAATCCTGCAAACGGTTGTGTTTTAACAAATGGATTTTTGTCATAGGGATTTGGGAATGCTGCTTCATTGATTTTGGTCAATACCACTTTCAATGTTTTTCCATTTGCTTTCCACGTTCCAGAAAGTGTTTTCCCTTTGAGCACCAAGTTAAACAATTCCTTTTCCTCTTTTTCCTGCCACATTGTTCCTGCATACAACGTGAATTTTGTACCAGAAATCGTTCCTTCAATTGGAATATCAATGCATTGCGATTGATAAAAGTAAGAACCATAACATTCACCGGTATTGTTTTCAGCATGGTATTCCAAGTAAATGGGAATTTTGCCAATCATTCCTTTGTAGATGTGCGCGTTGGAATTCAGAGTGGTGAGGAGAAGGAGTGTACAAATGAGGTGTTTCATAGAAGTCAAAATAGCATGTTGGATGACACGTTTTTAAAAGAGGAATAATTTCAGTCATTCCAATTAGAATACAAGGATATAGAAAATTAAATTAATAGATGAATTTATTGAACAATTGTAAATTTCCCTAAAAATGTCGTTCAAAATCCACCTGTTTCTTCCATTAATGAACTAGATTGTCCGTTCCTAAACTGGATTGATACGTTCATGTCCACTCATCCTACTTTTGCAGATCAAAATCTTGTTTCTATGAAAAAAATGTCGCTCTTATTGGTTGTACTTGGTTTATTTTCAAGTGCATTCTCACAGAATTTTAGTTGGGCAAAAAAAATAGGCGGTCCTCTAACTGAGTATGGAAAAGATATAGAGGTGGATGGAGCAGAAAATGTTTTTACAGTAGGAACCTATCAAATGTCACCTACTGTTACTACCTCAGAAGGCACTTACAATTTAACCGCAAGTGGAGGACAAGACGTTTTTATTAGTAAAAACGATGCCAATGGTAATTTTTTATGGATCAGAACGATAGGTGGAGCTTCTGGAGATGATGGTGTTGCCATAGAGTTGGATGCTGCTTCAAATAGCTACATAACGGGTTATTTTCAAAGCACGGTAGATTTTGATCCAGGTGTTGGTGTGGCCAATTTAACTTCTTTTGGCAGCCAAGATATTTATGTTTTAAAACTAGACCCAAATGGTAACTTTCTCTGGGTAAAACAACTGGGAGGAACTGGGTCTGAGGGAATAAATGGGCTCGAATTTGATAGTAATGGAAATATTCTATTGACGGGTACTTTTAGTGCCACTGCTGATTTTGACCCTGGAGTTGGGGTAACGAATCTCATTCCTTCTGGCTCACAAGATGTTTTTGTTTGTAAGCTGAACAATATAGGCGATTTTATATGGGCTAAACAATTTGGAAATGCTAGTACAAATAGTTCCACTGAATCAGTTAATGATCTTGCAATTGATGCGACAAACAATATTTATTTAACAGGCTTATATTTTGGTACGGTTGATTTTAATCCCAATGCAGGTATTTTTAATTTAGTAGCTACGAGCTTGTATGAATCCTATATTTTAAAATTAAACGAATTGGGCGATTTTGTTTTTGCAAAAAAAATAAATGGAACGACCGTCCAAACATATACAGCTGGAAAGAGTATTGCAATAGATAATGCAGGTAACATTATAACATCAGGAGCTTTTACTGGCTTATCTGATTTTGATCCTGGAGTTGGCACGTATAACATGACATCTGGAGGATTTAATGTGACGATTTATATTTTGAAATTGGAAAATGACGGCGATTTTGTCTGGGCAAAACAATTTACAAATACAAACGTGATATCGAATTATGGGTTAGAATTAGATGCCAATAATAATGCCTATTTGACTGGACATTTTGAAGGAACAGTTGATTTTGCTCCTGGTCCTGCTGTTGCTTCTAAAACTTCGGCAGGAGGACGTGATATTTATTTTGTGAAATTGAATGCTGCTGGTAATCTTTCTTGGGCTCAAGCGCTTGGGAGCACAGGTTTCGATATGGGATTAGGGACAACCGTTGATGCATCCAATCATTTTTATGGTACTGGATATTTCTATAATACCGTTGATTTTAATCCAGGTGTCGGTGTGAATACGCTTTCGAATACTGCTGGAAATGGGGAAGCGTTTATTCTTAAATGGGGAGATTGTCAACCTGATACAGTTGTACAAGCAGTAACAGCTTGCAGTTCTTATACTTGGATCAATGGTGTTACGTATACAACATCCACCAACAGCCCAATTCATACATTAACCAACGTTGCGGGTTGTGATAGTACCATTCACCTCAATTTGACAATCAATGCTCCTTCTTCTTCGGTAGATGTGGTAACAGCTTGTGGTTCTTACACTTGGATGAATGGAATTACTTACACTGCTTCCAACTCGAGTGCAACACATCAGTTGACCAATGCTGCTGGTTGTGACAGTACTATCACACTAAACTTGACGCTGAATGCTGCTTCAACTACAACACAACTAATAAATGCTTGCGAACCATATACTTGGATCAATGGGGTTACCTATTATGCTTCAACTTCAACACCAACAGTTGTTTTAACGAATTATTTGGGATGCGATTCGATAATAACCTTGAATTTAACAATGAACCAACATTCTTATGTTGTCAATACCATAACTGCATGTGATAACTACACGTGGATTGATGGCATTAATTACACCAGCTCAACCACAACACCTCAATTCACACTTACCAATAGTGCAGGTTGTGACAGTATAATAACCCTACATTTAACAATTAATCATGCTACAACTAGCACTGAAACAGTGACCGCTTGTGATGCTTATACTTGGATTAACTGTGTAACGTACACCACTTCAGCAAACAATATAACCCATGTGATTCCGAATGCAGTTGGATGTGATAGTATCATTACGCTTAATTTGACTATTTTACCTTCAAGTAATTCAACGGATGTGGTGGTTGCATGTGGTTCCCATACGTGGATTGATGGAATAACTTATTATAGCTCAACATCAACTCCTTCAATTGTTTTGACGAACCAATTAGGTTGCGATTCGATTGTGACATTGGATTTAACAATAAATCAGCAACCTCTTGTCATAAATACGATTACTGCATGTGATAACTATACATGGATCGATGGCATTAATTACACTAGTTCAACCACAACTCCACAGCACATCTTGACAACTAGTGCAGGTTGTGATAGCATCCTAATACTTCATTTAACAATTAATCATCCTTCAAGTAGCATCGAAACAATAACAGCTTGCGGTTCTTATACTTGGATCAACGGTTTTACCTATACTGCATCAACAATGAATGCAACGCATACCATTCTGAATTCAGCAGGCTGTGATAGTATTATTACACTTCATTTAACGATTCGACCGACAACGAATTCAACAGATGTAGTAGCGGCATGTAGCTCCTATATCTGGATGGACGGAGTAGCATACACTTCTTCCAACACTACAGCGACACATTTGTTAACCAATGTAGCAGGATGTGACAGTTTAGTAACATTGAACTTGACGATTTACCCGCCAAAATCAACCTATCATATTGTTCAGTCCTGTGAATCGTATACCTGGATTGACGGAATAAACTATTCCACATCAACAACCACGCCTACTTATGTATTACAAGCTGCCTCTGGATGCGATAGTATTATATATTTGAATCTAACGGTCAATGATATAGATACTTCTTTAACCGTTAATGGTAATACAATCACAGCGAATCAAAGTGGAGCAAGTTATGAATGGATCAATTGTGATAATGGAGGTCAACCGATCCCAGGAGAAACCAATCAAACCCTTGTAACAGGAATTGATGGTAATTATGCAGTTCGAATTACACTTGGAACTTGTACAGAACTATCTCGATGTGTTAAAATAGGTAGTTTGAATATCAATGTGACTGATTTTGAGCAATTGATGGTTTTCCCCAATCCTACATTTGATCTAGTGAATATCGAAACAGACTTGCTCGTAGAAAGTATTCATATATTCAATACCTTAGGTCAAATCGTTCAAATTGAATCAAGTAAAATTTTTTCAATGAAAAACCTGTCTACTGGAACCTATGTATTGAAAATTAAAACAGATACTGGTGTAATTACACGTCAATTAATAAAAGAATAGGGTAGTATCAACATAGAATCTGAGGTTATTAATGTGGAATGAGTAACGACTAATATTGACATGTTGTTTGCTCTTAGTACTGTAAATGAATCGTATAAACGGGGATTCGAATAAAATAGTTGATTTATTAACAAACCGCGCTTGGATTTCTTGATACGCATATATTATTTCGGTATATTCGCGTAACTATTAATTGATATGATAAATCAAACTATTTCCATCAAGGTAATTCCCACCCAAGAGCCCAAAATTGACGCTGTTGACTGGGAGAACTTACCATTCGGGAAAGTGTTCTCTGATCACATGTTGGTTATGGACTACAAAGATGGAGCTTGGCAAGATGCCGAAATCATTCCTTTTGGTCCAATAGCCATGCACCCCGCAATGTCAGCCATTCACTATGGTCAATCCATTTTTGAAGGTTTGAAAGCAAATAAATCTGAAAACGGAGACTTATTGATCTTCCGTCCAGATATGAATGCAAAACGATTCATTGAATCTGCTGAACGTATGTGTATGCCTACG
>JAYSRF010000217.1:0-23107 GCA_043721195.1 Fluviicola sp.
AAAGAAGAATACAAAAATGTAACTAATTTAGATTCAAAAGAACTTTATAAAAATCATTTTACAAGAGCGAGAATTAGCTTTCATCACGCAGAACAATTAAGGAACTTTTCAAGAGATAGTTTACCAATTGATACTTTCGAAGATTTTCAAAATGAAATTTTACACGGTATTATTGACATTGTTGAAGATGAGCACACTAACAACTTTATTAAAGTAAAAGAAACTGAAAAGGAAGCACGTAAAATTATAATCTCTTCAAATCCCTTAAAAGATGTAAGTATTATTAATGACCGAAGTGGAGTGTGCCATCAATTAGTTAATGATAAAAAAATTAAATGGGGATAATGGAAGATCTAAAAAATATAAATCCATTCAACAATAGCGTTGAAGCTGGTCTTAGAATCTTAACGATACTAAATGAAGCATTTCCGTTGTCTTTTGATTTACAAAATCTTGTTTACCTAGATTATTTAACTATCCATTCAGCAGATATAGACAAAACAACCGAAAGTCTTCATCCTGCTGTTCCATATCGCTCAGGTGAAATAATGGTTAGAGGGTCAATTATTGAAAAAGGACTAAACCTTTTTGTTGCTAAGAATTTAATCGAAAAACAATACAACATCAATGGTATAGAATATAAAGCAACAGAAAATGCAATGCCATTTCTTGAGTCATTAGAAGAATCATATTCAGTTAATCTTCAAAAAAGAGCAATTTGGGCTATTAGTAAATTTTCTAAACACTCTAAACAAGAACTAAAGAGTATTATGACTCCAAGATTATCTGAGATAGATAATGAGTTTAATATTGAAATTTTACAATAATGGAAGCAGGATTTATTTTAAAAGAGTTAAGACTCATTGGTTCTAAAGTTGAGAATGCAAGTTTAGTTTTTGAAAAAGGAGTTAATATCATTACTGGTCCTTCTAATGTAGGAAAGACATTTATATTTCAGTGTTTAAATTATATGTTTGGCGGATCAAACCCGCCAAAACCAATTAAACAAGCAAGACCATATGATTTTGTTTATCTTGAAATTATAGACTCCCAAAATGACCATTTCACATTATTAAGTGATTTAAAAGGAGGCAATTTTAAACTCTACGGTACGTCAATAGATAACATTAAAGAAACTAATGAATTTAAAATTCTAGATAGAAAACATAATCCAGCAAGTGAAGAAACTGTTTCAGCTTTTTTGTTAAAACTTAATAATCTTACTGGCAAAAAAATCAGAACAAATCAAAGAGGTAAGACAAGACAAATTTCATATCGCGATGTTGTTAAATTCTCAATGGTTAATGAAACTGAAATAACAACTGAAGATTCCTTGATAGTTAGTCACTACACAAGAGAAACAGAGGAATCCAACGTCTTAAAATTAATTGTAACTGGCAGAGATGATAGTACTGTAATAGAGTCTCTTTCACAAAACCAATTAGCAAATAGAAAAGGAAAATTAGAAATTCTAAAAGAATTTATAAATGATAACAAAAAAGAGCTTAAAGCGTATAAAATTGAACCCTCATTAATTCTTACAGAAACTAATTTTACAATTGAAAAACTAAGTAAAAAGCATTCAAGTCTCCAAAATAAATATAATGAAATAGAGAGAAAAAGAAACGATACCTTAAATATACTCTACATAAAACAATCAAGAAAGAGAGTAATTGAAGAGTTGTATAAACGAACAGATCTATTAAAATCTCATTACTATTCAGATACCGCACGTTTAAAGTCAACCATAGAAACAAGTGTATTATTAAACGAAGAGAACCACTCCTCAAATGGTAATTGTCCTCTTTGCAATGGAGAAATAATTCAAGAATGTTCAATTGCTGATATTGAGAAAATAATTGATTCTTGTAGTTCAGAAATACAAAAAATTGAAACATTAATTCAAGAACTGCTTGAATCAGAAAAAGTTCTAAAGAAAGAATTTGATGACATCTCTTTAGAAGTTACAAGTTTAGAAAAAAACATAAACGAATATACTTTAGAGCTTGATAAAGGCATTGGATTAGAAATGACCACAATCATTGAACAAATTAATGTACAAAATGATAAGAAAAGTATTGTTCTAGGAGCGTTGTATAAATTTGAACAATTAAATAAATTTGAAAAAGAAAAAGAAAAATTAGAAAATTCATTACCTGTTTCCAATTCTCAAGAATCATTTGAACATATTACAACCGCATCATTAACTCCACTTTCAAAAACCATAAAATCAGTACTTGAGGGCTATAATTATCCAAACTTAACAGATGTTAGCTATAGTGAAGAACAAAATGATTTTGTAATATCTGGTGAGAATAGAAATCTATCAGGTAAAGGTTATCGAGCTATAATTTATTCAGCATTTGTTATAGCTCTTCAAGAGTTAATTTCACAAAAGGAATATTCAATAGGAGTGCCAATTTTAGACTCTCCATTAGTTACATATCGGAAACCAGAAAATGAAGGAGAAGTAACAATTAGTGATGATTTAGCAATGGATTTTTATAGATATATAACATATCAAGATGTAATAAAGCAGATAATAATTATTGAAAATGAAGAACCTCCAATTGATATAAAAGACAAAGTAAACCATGTAAAATATGATAGGAAGAACGGGTTTATTCCAAGTATATAAAATCCATCCGCTACACAGGCATATGGCAAATAATCGGGTTCGTTTCTTTAAAGATGCTTTGTGCTTTATAATTTGTTCAGTGCTTGCAGACAGTTTAGTGCTTTCAATTCCACTTCTTCGTCAAGCCCCGAAAAGTTAAAAGAATCCCCTCACAACCTCACCTGATACTTTAAATCAATAGATTTCACATAGTTCATCAGATCAATAAAACTACTCTCCACAATCATTGCTTTGTAAACCTTTCCATTGCGGTGTCCGAGCAATAACCCCGAATTAAAAAATATCCCAATAGTAATTGCGCTCCATTTGAGTTGAAAGATTTGCGGGTAAGCTTCCGATAATTCTTGTGGAGTGAGGTAGTTGTTATTCAGTTGGACTGGAATAATAGAGAACGTTCTTTTTGCAGATACAGCATTGGTGTATTCCATTAACTCGATTAAACTGATCTCATTAATCAAAGCCTTATTGGCATGTCTGCTCCAATTTCCATTTAATAAATGCCCACTAAAGAAGATACCAATTTTTGAGGCATTCCAACCCAATGATTCAACTTGTGGATATTTGTGAACCAATTCATCAGGAGTTAAATAATAGGCGTGCAAATTCATGATTTACGACTTGGGTGAGTTATTTTATGTCTTAGTTAACTATAAAGTACGGTAAAACTCCTTTTTGTTCTCTCAATCATCGTGTTAAAGGACGTTAAAATTGATTGAACTCATACCATTGAAGAGTGAACGGAAAAACCCGTTGAATAGTACACTTTTTGAGCCGAAAAAACACTAAAAAACACACTTTTTTCAATTTTGTAATGTATAGCGGTGCATAGGGGTTTGTTGACTTTTAGTTAAAATTATATAAGGGTTTGTTGCATTTATATTAAATCTTGAAAATCTCAAAAAATGAGCTGAAATTCAACCCAATTTTGACATGAAAAGTTTTGTTTTTTGTTCACAAATCTTAATTTCTGCATCGAATGACTGATCATTTTTTTATTGAAACTAAAATCTACATTTTTTGTTGAAATCATGTGCTTTTTTCGGTTCTTATGCGTTATTATTGAATCATGAAAGCATTGACAGCATCCGAGCAATTTGAAAAGGATCGAAACGAAATTTATTCGAACCTCAAACACGTTTATTTTGAACAACTTGAAAAGGCGAACGATAAAGCGTATGCGACTGATCACTTACAACGCACTTTACTTTCAGAAAACTCAAATATTCCTCGCTACTCGGTGTTCTTTCAATTGCTGATCTATTCGTTTGATCATCACACTAAATTAGGCGAACCAAATCCGTATGAATTAGCAATTGCTTTTCTTCCTCATATCAAAGAAATTGTTCAAGAAGTAATTATAAAAGCAAATAGGTATTATTCAGATCCCCTCAAAGACCCAGAATTGATTCATGATCTATATTTCGAAGGTGCTGAAAACGAAAACTTGTCTATTCTGTCACTCATTGACATAGACACAAAACTGCTCAAAGCACCAATTAAAAAGATCAGTGCATTGCTTGCTTATCATTCAGCTATTCAACAAATCTTAGATGAATTATCAATTGATCAAGAACAGTTTGTGAACTCATCGACAATTGATTTTGCAACGGGTAAACTAGATAATTTCATCACTAGATAACAACAAGTGCTGATTACTTACTACTTCATTCAATTGATGGGCAGAAAAACCAACAAGAACGTGAATAAGTATGCCGATGCACTGCACACCTTTTTAGGTCTGCCGTATTCTCAAATCAACAACTCGGAACTGTACAAAAAGCTATTGAATCCCTTGTACTATTCAGCACCAACCACAACACTCAAAAACCTACTGGTTGCACGTTCCTTTTTTGAGAAATTGGATTCAGTCCAGGCGTTACACCTCATTGATGCAGACATGGAACTTATCAAGAAATCAATCCCTGAATAGCAATACAATGTTCGTTTAAGTCTTTTAAAGTCTTCAATTGTTAGCAAATGTTAATTTCTGGATTTTTGGAGTACCCCACTATTTTTTTGGTTTCAATTTCTGTTTTACTATTGCAGTAATGACCGCAGATAAGTTGGGGTGGTGGACAACTGAAATGTGGTAAAGGTAAAAGTAACACTTGTGCATGTGTTACAATTAGAGTTCCATTCAAACCCTTAACTGAGTGTGAATGGTCAATTAGGGGATTTGATTTTGCAAACAAGGGTGCTTCCAAAATGTGCAAATTCAATCCAATGTTTTAAAAACAGCAATTTGGAAAAGGTCGATTCTGATCGATAGTAAGGTTTAATGACATATTTCAACCCCCCCATGGATGAGACTGTGAAATCAACGATTGTTCATATGAGTTCTCTAGGGCGAAAGAAAAGGGTAATAGCAACCAACACTTTCAGATACCTATAACATTTCCAAACTCATCAAAGCTGATACGCAAAAGAAAACATGCCAAAACATTTTGGAATTCTGTTTTCAACACGTGCAATTTGAGAAGGATAAAGCTGACATAGAACAAGTAAGGCGACCAAGTAGAACGTAGCTAGATCGAATAAAGGGTGTGGACTGTGATTGCATGACAGTTTTCATTTCTTCGATACTCACCAACCTAAAGATTCCATTTCTGATCAGGTTGACTGCCTACAAAGAAAACGCCGATTTTGAACACATGTATCCAGTAGCCCAAACGGACTCAGGAGACATTATTATGGACTGCGTAGTGCATCAATTCAATTACCTAGTCCTTTACATCACTTAAAAAGAAATTCGTATGAAATTGCAATATTTGAATGGTTTTGAAGACAACGAAGACTTCGATTCCAGTGAACTTGCCGATCTCAATTCCTTTTTTCAACAACATTTAGAAGGTCTTGAGGGAAAAGCAGATCGTCGCTTCAATCGTCAAAAACGATTGGAATCAAAAAAAAACAAAGATCACCCCATTCTGAATAAAATCGGTAAAGGGATTAACAAACTAAATCCCGTTACCGCTGTCATTCGAGGTGGTATCCTTGCCAGTATGAAAACCAACCTCTTTATGGTTGCGGGTAAATTGCGATATACCTACTGGGATGCAGACTATGCACAAGCAAACAACATGGATATGATCAAGTACTATAAACTTGTTAAAATCCGTAAACGACTCGAACGCCACTTCAACGATTCAGGAGGTAGAATGGAACACTTCAAAAAATCCATTCTCGAAGGTCGTGGAAACCGCAATAGAAAAGTAGCCTTGAATGGTTTTGGGGCAATTGAAAATGCGTTTTCAGCTTACGATGATTTGGAATCGGTGTTAGGAGATGAAATCTATCACGATGAATTTGAAGGAGTACAATTCTCAACAGGCATCAATGGACTAGGTTCAGTTACAGCATCCGTTGCCATGGCATCTGCATCAGGTATCATTGGCACAATTGCGGGACTTATCAAACAGTTGGGAAGTCTCTTTAAAAAAGGAACGCCCCAAGAGCAGGAGGAAATCATCAATGACAAAACGGCTGAAAAGGAACTCAAAGACAATTCCCTCACTCCAGCCGACATTGCAAAGGTAGATACCTCGGAACTACCTCCAGAAGTGGCAGAAAAAGTTGCAGACGTTGCGAGTCAAAGGGCAGATTTAACCACCCTCGTTGACAAAGAAGATGGTTCGACAGGCTCACCAGAAAACGGTTCGACAGTCTCAACTGAAAGCGGTTCGACAAACTCAACAGAAAGCAGTACAACAACACCACCCAAGAAAGATGAAAAAACAGGAATTGGGCAGTGGATCAAAGACCATCCAGTACTAACAGCGGGCATTGCCATAGTTGTAATAGGTGGAGCGGTTTGGGCATATAAAGCATACCAAAAATCGAAAAAAGGAACAGGAACACAAAAAAATCTCGACGGGGTTCAATCGGCTCAACCCAAGAAAAAGAAGTCTAAAGCCAAATCAGGAGCAAAGCCAAAAGGAAAGTATCCGATTGTCGAACTCCTTTAATTCAATTAAATCAAGAATGTTATGTCAACAAAATTCAAAAAAGCAATAATTAATAGTTGGGATCATGGAACTTAAAGTAATCCTTCTTGCACTCGAAAGCCTTTCTCAAAAAATTGAGACAGTAAGTCAAGAAAACAAAGAATTGCGTTTAGAAATAAACGCACTCAAAAGAAGAACGAATGAACCTGTTTCGAACCAAGTAACTCAAAAAGAAGATGAACTCCTATCCATTCAATCGGCTAGATCAATTCTGGGATTGAGTAGAAGTGGATTCCTGAAACTTGTCAAAGATGGTTTGATAAAGCCCATTCGAATGAACCTTAGAACCGTTCGATATTCCAGAAGGTTCTTACAAGAATACATAGAGCAGTATAGATGAGAAAATCCCCGAAATTTCGGGGCTTTCTCGTTGAATGAAATCCAAATTCTTAACACTATTCCACAAGTTACTGATCGCTCAAGTAGCGAGAAAGTGAACTAAACTAAATCAAATATGAAATGTTCTTTATGACTTGTTCTTAATCGTGCTAGTTCTCTCACAAATTGAACAGTGTTTTCAAGTAATGAAATCTTGTTGTAACCAAAAATGATACTCGTGTCTTTTAGTTCGTGGGTGGTGATTTTTGTGAGTATCGTAATGGGTATAAAGTTGATCAAATTGGTAATGAATGAGCGTCTTCCTGTATGGGATGAAACAAAATAATTGAACGCCTTAGTTTCAAATTGTTTCTTCCCATACGAATCAGAGTAGGATAATGTAAACTCGTCTTTTATACCACATTTATTGATCAATTCCTTTACATTGAGATTAAATGCCGTTTCAGTTGTTTTTATTGCCATTTTACCCCCGTTATCATCAATTGCATTCATTAACGGTTTTAGGATAGGGACTATTACCTCTTTATCGTTTTTCTGAGTCATAAAGCGTGCATACATAAACGTGAATCCATCTTTTGAATACTCATGTTGCGGAGTTACTTTATGAACGTCTGAATACCTGCATCCAGTAAACAACAATGTGAGAAACATCAGTTTGGCGTTTTTTAATCGCTCTTCAGTTGGTTTGTAATCAATGATTTTTTGAATCTGGTGATAATCAAGATACACTTTATCTTCTGTTAAAAATCGAATCTTATCAGTGCCAGTTAGTTGTAACGTTGGTCGAAAAACAGAAATTTTGTATTTCTTTTCAATACGAATCAGTGTGGCTCTCAAATTCTTGAAAATTGACCAAACGGTATTTTGACGGTTTACTTTTAGCCTTACTTCATCAATAAATAGTTTGTAAACATCTTCATTAAAATCATTAGAATAAAGGGATTTACCAATTCTCTTTTCAAACAAGATAAGTCTATTTGATAAGTCTTTATAGGCAACTTTGGTGGTGTTTCTTAGACTGGTACAGTTTAGAATTTCTGTTTCAATGAAATCAACTATTCGAACTCTCTTTAGAGTAGTTGTGCTTTTCCCTTTTAATTTTGTGTCCAATTCGTTTTTTAACTCCTGACTAGTTAACGTCCCATTGGCATCAAGATAGGTGAAAATCTCACGCATTCTTGTTTCCATTTGAATCAATTCAGCTTGTTTATTGCGTTGTCTTGGGAGTTTCTTTTCTACATCCCAATCTGATTCATTAACTTTAATCCCTGTATAATACTTCAATGGTTTATATACGTTCTTTTGTTTGGTTATATCGAATTCTTTGTATCCGAAGTTTAGGATAGCTAATACGGGAACTTCACCAGTTAATCCTGTTTTAAGCATAAAATTGATTTTGAGTTTCATTGTTTTCTGATTTAAAGATGAGTCAAAACTAAGTAAGTTGATTGGCAAGTAGGGTACTAAAAAGGGGGTGAAAATTGATGTTCTATCATAGAATTTCAAGAAGATTTATAAAGTCTTAGGAAGATACGAAATTCTTTTAAACCAAGCAATAGCAGTAGATACAGAACTTATTGAAATTTATAAAAATTAACTTTATATTCCCGCTGGGACAATGGATTAAGTTAAAGAAATCTATGTTCATTATTCCATGATATTTTGACATGAATTCCAGTAAAGTAGTTGGATTACTAGAAGTCACGTAGTGACGAAATTAAGTAATCGAAATCCATAAATTCCGTTTTGCCCCGCTAGGGGTAAGATCTGTAAATAACTCTTTCATTAGGTTTTATAGCTGATATTAACTTTATGACAAGACCCACTAAACAATTATAACCTAATACCTTTCCAAATTAGCTTACCGATCATACTTTAAGTACAGCAACTCAAAATAAAATTAACCCAAATTGACTGATCAATTTTCGGAAACGGATATTTCAATTAACTTTAGCCTCTAGATGGGCGTAATAAGGAATATCGGCAAGTACATGATGATGTTGTGGATTGTGTTTTCACTTCCTGACAAGTGGCGCATTTTTCGCATCCGATTGTTTGAAGAAATTGAACTAATCGGAATTAAATCAATCCCAATTGTAGCATTGATGTCAGCATTTATGGGTGGTGTAATTGCCATGCAAACTGCTTCCAACATGAGCAATCCTCTTTTGCCAACCTATACTGTTGGTTATATTACTCAATCAAGTACCATTCTTGAATTTTCACCTACAATCATTTCCTTGATTTTGGCAGGAAAAATTGGTTCAAACGTAGCTTCTGAAATTGGAACCATGCGCGTTACAGAACAAATTGATGCATTGGAAATTATGGGTGTCAACTCCCTTTCCTTTTTAGTACTTCCTAAAACGATCGCAGCTATTTTATTTTTCCCGATTTTAGTCATCTTCTCCATTGGTCTTAGTTTAATAGGTGGTTGGCTTTCCCTGCGTTTATCGGGCTTGCTTTCGAGTGAAGATTATATTTTGGGAATTCGTTCTTTCTTTGAAGTGAGTAATGTAGTATATGCCCTTACCAAAACAGTTGTGTTTGGATTCCTGATTGTAACTGTCTCTTCTTTTTATGGATATTATACAAAAGGAGGCGCATTGGATGTTGGACGATCTTCTACTCAAGCAGTCGTAAGTTCAAGTATCGCTATCTTGATTGCCAATTTCTTACTCACTCAAATGATCTTACTCTAATGATTGAGGTAAAAAATGTGACTAAAACATTTGGTGAAAACACTGTTTTAAAAAACGTTTCCACCATCTTTGAAAAAGGAAAAGTCAACCTTATTATTGGGCAATCTGGTTCTGGAAAATCTGTATTAGCCAAATGTGTTGTCGGTTTACATGAAGTAGATACTGGCGAAATTTTATATGACGGTCGCAATTTCTGCACAATGGACCGCATGCAACGCAAAGAAGTGCGCAAGGAAATTGGAATGCTTTTTCAAGGTTCGGCTTTGTTTGACTCGTTAACAGTGGAAGAAAATGTCATGTTTCCGCTTTCGATGTTCACCAACATGACTAAAAAGGAAATGCAAGATCGTGCCGATTTCTGTTTAGAGCGTGTCAATTTGGAAGGTCGAAATAAATTGTACCCATCTGAATGTAGTGGTGGAATGCAAAAACGAATTGCGATTGCTCGTGCAATTTCAATGAAACCAAGCTATTTGTTTTGTGATGAACCAAATTCTGGACTCGATCCACAAACATCCATTGTGATTGATGGTTTGATCAAGGAAATTACCTACGAATACAACATTACAACTGTTGTTATCACCCATGATATGAATTCGGTAATTGAAATTGGTGATCATATCAATTTCATTTACAAAGGTGAAAATTGGTGGCAAGGAACAAACAAATCCATCATCACTACCGATAACCAAGCAATTATTGATTTTGTTTATGCATCTGAATTTATGAAAGAAATCAAGGATAAGATGCAACGCAGTTAGAATAAGACTGCTGAAAAACCCCTCAAAAATTCAACATCCTCATTTATTCTAAAACAAAACACCCCGCAAAACTGAATCTGCGAGGTGCTCAAATTTATGTTTTATAGATGCTTATTCAGCAGTCACTTCTGCAGCATTTAAAACCAAGTTCAATTCAAATTTTACAGCTGAATTTACTTTAGCATCTGGATTTTTTGGATCCATTCCCAAAGGTTGCATTCCGCCTAAAGCAAGTGCAGCAAAATCAATAGAGAAAGAACCTTTCGCAGTCAATTTATCAGTAGTTTTTTTCATTGAAATAGGCAGGGTAACATCCATATCTTTTCCAAGTACATTCACAACAGCTTTTACTTCTTTTTCAGTTACTGATTTAAGGGTAATTTTTGCTGTAGGAAATAGAGTTGTGTTAAAGAAATAGCCACCCATCAAATGTTTGTCCAATGTGTCTTTATCTGGTGAAGGAAGATCTTCACTTGCAATTGTCGCTAAATCAACTGTAAATTCACCTGATTCGAATTTATCACCGTCATAAACGATTGTACCTTCAGTAATCTTAACAGTTCCATTGTGCGCATGACCATCTGTGTGATCACCTTTCCAAGCCAATTTAGTTGCATTAGCATCCAAAGAGTATGTTACTGGTCCTTCTACAACAGTTTCTTCTGTTCCACCGCAAGCGGTCATTGTCAATGCTACCAATGCAATGGCAGCTGTCATTAAATACGTTCTTTTCATAGTGCTTTTTTATTTGAGGAACGAATGTAGTATTTATTTATTTACCATGGTAACAAATTACATGAATTATTTTCAAAAAAGTCGCAAAGAAGAAGTTCCATCTGTTCATTCAAATGATAAAAACGCCCATTTCTAGCAACTTAATTCCCAAAAATGTTTACTTTCGTAGCAATGAGCACAAAAGAAAAAGCCAGCAAAAAAGGACTTCGAACCAGTTATGTATCAACAGTTATCGGTATATCACTGGTATTGTTTATGATTGGATTGGTGTTGGCTGGTATCATGGGACTCGATAGCTTGCAGCGTCAAGCGAAAGAAAGCATGCAAGTTGATTTGTTTTTTAAAACTGGTTGGAACGAATCAGATATCAAACAAGTTGAGCAAGAGCTGAAAAGTTGGAATGAATTTGCTGAAGTAACCTATATTTCGCCAGAACGTGCCATTGAATCTTTCAGTGGTTCTGATCAGAATACGGAAGAAATTTTAGCGATTTACGAAGGAGAAAGTCCAATACCTCCATCTGTTACATTTAAACCAAAAGCAGCTTATTCAACCAAAAGCGGTATGTTGCAATTGAAGGCCAAATTGCTCAAAGCATATCCCGATATGATTGATGAAGTCAGTTACGATGCGTCAAGTCTCGAAGATGTGAACTTGGGTGTTAAACAATTTGCTTTTCTATTCTTAGCAGTTGCTGGCCTATTGATTATTGTAGCTGTTGCTATGATTAACAATACGATTCGTTTGGCATTGTACTCAAAACGATTTACGATTAAAACCATGCAACTTGTTGGGGCAACAGGCGGATTTATCCGAAGACCATTTTTAATGCAAGCTATTTTTCAAGGTATCATTGCAGGAATTATAGGAATGGCGTTGCTAATGACCTTGTTTTTTGCATTAAACAATGTACTTGATATTATTCAAATTGATTTATCCTTAATCGAATTACTTTCCCTTTTTGGAGCAATTTTGCTGATTGGATCAACACTCACCCTTATTTCCACTTGGTTTGCGCTCAATAAATATTTGCGCACGAAATTGGATGATTTGTATTAATTTTAGCCCAGATTAACAGAAGTATGAATAAATTCGATTTCCCTGTCAAAAAAGACAACATGCGCTTTATCCTAATTGGATTAGCCATTAATATCCTTGGTTTTATCCTCATGATTGGTGGTGGTTCGGATGATCCCAATAAATTCGATGGTGATGCCTTGTTTTCTTTCGTGCGCATTACCCTTGCTCCTATTTTAACGGTTATCGGATATGCTGTTATTTTCTACGGAATTATGAAAAAACCAGCTCGTGTCGATAAATCCAATCATATAGAGACTGAAGAATAATTACCCATGACTTGGTTCGAAGCATTTATCCTTGCCCTCATTGAAGGGTTGACGGAGTTTTTGCCTGTTTCTTCAACAGGTCACATGATCATCGGTTCTTCTGTAATGGGTATCGCATCCGATGATTTCACCAAATTATTTACAGTTGCCATTCAATTCGGTGCCATTCTTTCAGTTGTCGTTATTTATTTCCGCGACTTCCTGAAAACATGGAGTTTTTACGCGAAATTGTTTGTAGCCTTTATTCCAACAGCGATTGTTGGACTCTTTGCTAAAAAATACATTGATGCATTACTAGAAAATGTTTGGGTTGTTGCATTTTCACTCATTATTGGCGGAATCATTCTCTTGTTCATTGACAAACTATTTGCTCGCAATGAGCAGATTGGTAAAAAAGAACCTAGTTACACCAACGGAATAGTAATTGGTATTTTTCAATGCATCGCCATGATCCCAGGTGTTTCTCGCTCAGCGGCAACAATCATTGGTGGTTTAACACAAGGATTGACACGTAAAGCAGCAGCCGAATTTTCCTTCTTCTTAGCAGTTCCAACCATGTTTGCAGCAACAGTTAAGAGTTTGTATGATGTGTACAAGGAAAATCCAGCCGTGATTTTTGACAATATTCCCATCCTAATTTTCGGGAATGTAGTGGCGTTTGTAGTGGCTATTTTAGCAATTAAACTGTTCATCGGTATTTTAACGAAACACGGATTCAAAGTTTTTGGTTATTACCGAATCGTTCTTGGAGCCATTTTATTGACCTTGCTCTTTATGAACATCAACATGGAGATTGTTTAGTATGCTTACTGAATTTGCTCAAGGCAGCACCATTCTCGTTGACAAACCCTTACACTGGACTTCATTTGACGCTGTAAATAAATTGCGTTGGCATTTGCGTAAACGTCTTGGCGTAAAAAAACTCAAAGTAGGTCATGCTGGAACATTGGATCCATTGGCCACAGGATTACTCGTTATTTGTATTGGAAAACATACCAAACTCATAGAAGGCATTATGGGTGATGCCAAAACCTATACCGGAACCATTCTTTTAGGAAAAACAACGCCATCGTATGATTTAGAAACGGAATTTAATGCTGAATTCCCAACAGATCAGATCACACCAGAAGCCATGGAATTGGTGCGACAATCTTTTTTAGGGATTCAACAACAAGTTCCACCCATTTTTTCTGCCAAACAAGTTGATGGTCAGCGAGCGTATGATTTGGCTCGTGCAGGAAAAGAAATTGTTTTGAAAGCGAATGAAATCGAAATACACGATTTTAAACTAGACACCAACCGTTTTCCTGAAATCGATTTTGAAATAACCTGTAGCAAAGGCACGTATATCCGTTCCATTGCGAGTGACTTTGGAAGCAAGTTGCAAAACGGTGGCACATTGATCGCATTGCGACGAACAGCATCAGGTAACAACCTTATATTGAATGCTAAAACAGTAGAAGATTGGATTGATTTTATTGAATCCGCAGAACTCTAATCAAATTTTATTTAGCACTTGTAGATAAGGCTGATTTTATTTACTTTTGCGCTCCTTTTCGCACTTTATTTGAAGTGTCAATTAGAAAGGATTAAAAACGTTGTTGCATGAGCAAAATGAAGCTATCCGAATTCAGTTTCGATTTACCAGATGAACTGATCGCTGAATATCCTAGTCAAAACCGTGATGAAGCCAAATTGATGGTTATTCACCGCGAAACAGGAAAAATTGAACACAAATTGTTTAAAGATTTGATTAATTATTTCACTGATGGTGATGTAATGATCATGAACAATACACGTGTATTTCCTGCTAGAATGTATGGTAACAAGGAAAAAACGGGAGCTAAAATTGAAGTATTCTTATTGCGTGAATTAAACCGCGAAAGTTTATTGTGGGATGTTTTAGTTGATCCAGCTCGTAAAATCAGAATTGGTAATAAATTATATTTCGGTGACGATGATTCATTGGTAGCTGAGGTAATTGACAATACAACTTCTCGTGGACGTACTTTGCGTTTCTTGTTTGATGGTCCTTACGAAGAATTCAAAGCGAAAATCACTGAATTGGGTGAAACACCGCTTCCAAAATACATTAAACGTGAAGTTGAAGAAACGGATGAAGACCGTTACCAAACGATTTATGCGAAAGAAGAAGGCGCTGTTGCAGCGCCAACTGCTGGTTTGCATTTTTCACGTGAGTTACTTAAACGCCTCGAGTTAAAAGGTGTTCAATTTGCTGAAGTTACACTTCATATTGGGTTGGGAACTTTCCGACCGGTTGAGGTAGAAGATTTGACAAAACACAAGATGGATTCTGAACAAGTTATCATCAATGAAAAGTGTGTCAACATTGTAAATACTGGTAAAAAGAATAAGAAACGTATTTGTGCAGTTGGAACAACATCCATGCGTGCTATTGAAACGTCTGTTTCTACTGATGGAATGCTCAAAACATTTGATGGTTGGACAAACAAATTCATTTTCCCTCCATACGATTTTAGCATCGCAGATTGTATGATTACGAATTTCCATACACCGCTTTCTACCTTGTTAATGATGATTTCCGCTTTTGCAGGTCACGATTTGATGATGGAAGCTTATCATACTGCCATTAAAGAAAAATATCAATTTTACTCTTATGGAGATGCCATGTTGATTCTCTAATCAAGGCAAGATATACATTGGAAACCTGAGGTGAAAGCTTCGGGTTTTTTTGTTTTTTTAAAGACGTGAGACCGCTGCGCTGATAGACTGAAGATCGCTACGCTGATAGACTGAAGACCGCTTCGCTGAAAGACTTAAGATTGTATTTAAGAATCAAGTCTTTAGTCTTTAGTCTTTAGTCTTTAGTCTTTAGTCTTTTAAAAAAAAACCTCCGAAGAAAAACTCCGAAGGCTCAATAAGTGCAATTTAAGCTAACAATTACTTTGCAGCAGCGTATTTGGCAGCAACAGCATCCCAATTGATCACATTAAAAAATGCGTTCATGTAATCAGGTCTACGGTTTTGGTAATGCAAGTAATAAGCATGTTCCCAAACGTCCATTGCTAAGATTGGTGTTCCTTTGCAACCTTCACCCATTAAAGGATTATCTTGGTTAGCAGTTGAACAAACAACTAATTTTCCGTTTTCAACACACAACCAAGCCCAACCAGAACCAAAACGTGTTGCACCAGCTTTTGAGAACGCTTCTTTGAACGCTTCAAATGTTCCGAATGCATCGTTGATTGCTTGTGCCAATTCACCTGTTGGAGTTCCACCAGCATTTGGTGCCATGATTTCCCAAAACAAGTTGTGATTCCAGAAACCACCTCCGTTGTTACGAACAGCTGGAATGTCTTTACAGTTTTTAAGGATTTCCTCAATGGTCTTTCCTTCTAAATCTGTCCCTGCAATGGCAGCATTTAAATTTGTAATGTAAGCGTTGTGGTGCTTTGTATGGTGGATTTCCATTGTGCGCGCATCAATGTGCGGCTCTAAAGCGTCATACGCGTATGCTAATGTTGGTAATTCGAATGCCATATCTATTGTTTTTTTGTGTGGAACAAAAGTAACAACTTTATCAATTGGATGGATTTATATAACATATTTTAGGTGGGGTTTGCCACATTTTAAAAGAATAAACCATTGTGAATTACCAATATATAATTCATGAGTATTTATCTGTTATATTATGACTAAAGCTCTCCAAATCAAGCATAGTAAGTTCCATTAGGCAATACATTGGATTTACTACCAAGATTAATTTAATATTTCACGACAGTTAACTGAATCGTTGTAGCGTTATCATAGTACAGCACCAAGAAATAAACTCCAGGTTCACCATTAATTACTTGGGTAAATGAGGTGTTTGTTTCTGGATAATTTGTATCCAGAATTTGACCATAAACATTCAAAAGTTGACATTTGATAATGTTCTGATGAGTATTGTTTGTCAATGTTACCCAATCATTTGTTGGATTAGGAAATAAAGTACTACTTGCTGAAAAATCAATTGGTTTACTATTAACAGTTGAAATGTCAACACAATCGGAAGTATCGCTGCAACCATTTTGATTCAAAATAACAGAATAACTTCCATTTTCTGTTGCAACAAAGATTTGATTAACTGCACCTGAAATAGCTGAAAAATTACTAGCACAATCTAACCATTGATAACTGGATGTTATTGTACTCTGGGCCTGAAGTGTTAGTTCATCTAACATGATTATTTCTGCGAAAACAGAATTTACACTTAAATAAATTGTTAGAATGGAATCACAACCGTTAATATTTGTAATCGTATCTGAATATATGCCCGTACTACTCCAAACATAGTTACCGCTAGGAGAAATCAATGAATCACAAACTGTAATACTCATCGATTCATCATTATTTAAAATATTCAATGATATATAAATAATGGAATCACACCCTACAGAATTTTGAATCGTGTCAATATAATTACCAGAAGAAGTCCATATGTAATTACCACTTGGAGACATATAACTACCGCAAGTTTCAACTTCTAATATTGAATAACCTTCTTGTAATATTGTGAGGTTTATAGTAATAATAGAATCGCAACCTGACATATTTGTAATTGTATCAATATAAACACCGCTACTTGACCAACTATAAAGGCCGCTTGGAGATAAATAATTATAGCATTCATTAACCGAAATACTTGAATAGCTTGAATTGTTTATCGTTAGATCAATAACGATAATAGAATCACAAGAATAAGAATTAATGAGCGTATCATTGTAAACACCACTTGTTGTCCAGTTGTATAATCCGCTTGGAGAAGTATAATTAAAGCAAGTTATTTCGACTATACTGTCAGATGAGCCAAGGATAGTAAGGTTAATAATTAATAAAGAATCGCATCCTGAGAAATTGGGAATTGTATCATGAAAAACACCCGAGGATGTCCACTGATGATTACCACTTGGAGAAGTATATGAATTACATTCAGATACATTAATGATCCGGAATGGTAAAGGTATAACTGTCAAATTAATGGTTATAACAGAATCGCAACCGCTTAAATTAGTTATCACATCTATATATATTCCACTAGTACTCCAAAGATTATTACCACTAGGGGATGTGTAATTTCCACAATGAGTAACATTAATCGTATCGTAAGACATAGTGCATGGACTGATTCTGTGTACAAACATGTCTAAAAAATGTTGACTCGTTAAGAATAGCGAACCTTGACCAGTGTCCATATCTACTGAATTCATAAATGTTCCAGTAGTATAAACCTTGTTATGGGCATCAACATCGATCCCTAAACAATTGTCTGAAGCTCCCGTTCCTCCAATGTGTTTTGCCCATTGAAGCTTGCCAAGTGAATCCAGTTTACAAATAAAAACATCACGATTATTTAATGTAGCGATTGTCGAAAAAGAATAGGTTGATGGTCCTGATTCAAAATCAACAGTTCCCATGAACTGCCCTGCGATGTAGACATTGTTTGAACTGTCAATGTCTAGTCCCCTACCAAAATCATTATCTATACTCCCAAACTGTTTTGCCCAAAGATAATTCCCAGCGGAATCCAATTTTTGAACGTAAACTTCAAAATTACTATTAGATGATAGTATGGAAACGCCTGATCCAGGGTCAAAATCAACAGCTCCTTTGAAATGACCAATGCTATATATGTTACTAGATTGATCCAATTTGATGCCATTACCAACTTCAATAAGACTTCCTCCCATTTTTTTTGCCCAGACAAAATCTCCATTGTTGGTGAGTTTTGAAATAAAAACATCAGCTTGAGTTGCTGTCATATTAAAGATCCCACTTCCAGGATTAAAATCAACTGTTCCATAGAAATTCCCGGTACTGTATATATTCCCTTGGTTGTCAAGCGTAATAGACCTAAGAATGTCACTTTGACTTCCTCCTATTTTTTTTGCCCAAATAAAATTTCCGTTGGGATCAAGCTTACAAATAAAAATGTCTGCGTCTCCAGAAGATACAAGAGGGTAAACACCAAGTCCTGGATCAAAGTCAGTAGTGTTTTGGAATCTGCCACCAATGTAACAATTGGATGACTGATCAAGTACCAATGAAACAGCTTCTCCTGTGCCCGATGTACCCTCAAATTGTTTAACCCATTGAAAATTTCCATCAGGATCTAATTTGCAAACAAAAGAGTTCCCTGTACTGACACTATGAAGCATAAAAACACCTATTCCTGGATCAAAATCAACAGAATCGTTGAAGGATCCACTAAAATAGACGTTCCCTAAATGATCTGTTACAATATCTAGTCCAGATTCTCCAGATATTCCACCTCCAAATTGTTTTGCCCATAAAAAATTACCTAATGAATCGAGTTTACTTACAAATACATCATTTGAAGCAACTGAAGTTAATTCATAAATAGCTGGTCCTGGATCAAAATCCGTTGACCATTCAAAAAAACCAGTAGTATACACATTACCTTCATTATCTGTATCAACCGCTAGTGAAAGACTATAACCTGTTGACTCAAATGCTTTTGCCCAATCAAATTTTTGAGCAAATAATAAATTCAATGATAAACTAAATAAAAAAGTGAAAAGAATGAGGTTAATATGGTTTCTCATGATCGTTTAAAAATAGTTGAATGGAATTTGAATATAATGGAAATGTATTGGTGGCTTATTGCAATCGTGTTTTCTTCAACTTTGATTATTTGTCAATTTATGTGAGTAAAAATAAGGATTATCTATTTCATTCGTTGTCTTTAATCTTAAGGTTCCTAGTTACACTTCTTCATCCAGTTTTTTATACCTCACTTTCATGATCCAAATCGAAAGGCTACTCAGAAATCCAACAATAGCAGCAGAAGTCCACAACCAATAACCTGAACAAAAACCAGTGATTTTAGCAGACTCACCTTTAGCATTAATGTACACTTCCTCTCCTTTTAAAAAACACAAACAGATAATAGAGGCAATTAAATAAAACAACGTAGCCAATTTTGGTAGTTTAGGAATGTAAAACCACGCTGCAATCATAAACGGATTTGCTAACCAAACGAAATAAATACCTTGCGCAAAGAGAATACCGAACCACCCAGTCATTAATGCAACGAATCCGTCTCCAAAACCTCCGCAATCAGAACCCGAACAATAAGTCGGTTGTGTAAGTGCGATTGTAAAAAGTATCAGTATTACAAATCTACATGCTTTCGTATATTGAATGATGGTATTCATACAATGAATTCAAATTAACTCCATTATTATAATTTCTATCCTCATTCCAATCCATGTTTCATCAATCGCTTTGTTGCATAATTCGATTTAGATTTCAAGGAAGAATCGTACTTGAATGTGGTAGCAATTTTTCGGTTGAGGTCAATTTTTATGATTCGAAGCACGTTTTCATCTGAATTCTCCAACAAAACAACCGTTGATTTATTTTCCCAAAACGCATCTTCTACCCATTGTGATGGTCCTAAAAACCCAATTCGTGTAACCGTTTTTTTATGCTTATCCACCCAATTGATTTCTTGATCTGGTGAAAACTGTGCGGTTTTATCAGCACCGACCGACCATTGATAACTATCGAAGTCAATGTACTGATCTTTGGCAGCATTTAAGACAAGATAATCATTGTAAATAGGATCATATCCTTCATCAAACGACCCTTTCACGCTTCCTTGCATAAATTGAAGGGTGTCAATCGATTCAAATTTGAACTGTTCCAAGGAAAACTTAGAGTCTTGTGTTTGATAATAGGAAATCCAATCGACCAAGTGCGCGTCTCTTTTGTTGTTGATTGTTAATTGCACAACTGAGGATTGATCAATTGGTTTTTCAGGAATTGTTTCACTACATGCATGAAGAAAAGCAGAAAATAGTAGCAGAATGGATAGTTGTTTCATAACATTTGTCTAAAAGTAATACTCATTCTACTGTTAGTTGTATCAGATCGAGGTATGGAATGTTGCCAAAGTTGTTGAATCTCTTGCGTCATATAAATCAAACTTCCTGCATTCAATTCATAATTCACTTTTTCTTGTTGATCTAGAATATTTCTAAATTTCAATGTTCTTGTTTCCCCAAGTGATACAATAGCAACACCCGTATTAGCAACTAATATATCCGTTTGATCTGAATGATAACCCATTTTTGAATTACCGTCTGCATAAAAATTAATTAAACAGTTGTTTGGTTCAAAACCTATAGCTGGAATAAGCCGCTCAACCAATTGTTCAAGCACTGGCAAAAAAGGTTGAAATGGGTAGTTTATTTGTGAATAATTATAGGCTTTTCCATAACTAGCCGTTTTTCTTGAACCCATTCGCTCATCCCAAATTACAGACAAATTCAATTGATCCATTAATGCAGCAGGATTCTCAATAAAATGTTCAATATGCGTTATTCCTTTCATTTTTCAGTCAGTTTTACTTTCCCAACAATCACTATTTAATGAAATTCCTAATCAAGTTAATTGAGTTTTGCAACCAACTGAAGAACTCAATAATTTATCAAACTCAATTTATCAACCT
Source organism: Fluviicola sp. (assembly GCA_043721195.1). GTDB lineage: Bacteria > Bacteroidota > Bacteroidia > Flavobacteriales_D > Crocinitomicaceae > Fluviicola. The sequence continues at coordinate 21,023 of JAYSRF010000217.1, forward strand.
CACAACCCATATTTCTTCTTGTACTTCAAATACAATTCAGTCTGAAAATTGGTTACTTCTGCAAAAACACCATCAATTAGGATTAGCGTCACATTATTGGTGTGCATATCCAATGCGTTGCCGGAGGAGACAAATAAGGTGGCTTGTTTGCCTTCTTCAATTGAACCGTAGTGTTTTCCAATTCCAACGATTTCACACGCGCTTAAACTCACGCAACGAACGGCTTCTTCTTCTGTTAAACCATACGACATGGCCGTTCCAGCAAGAAAAGGAATGTTGCGTGCATTCATCGTTTCCATATCGCCTTCATTCTGCAAACAAAAGGAAACGCCAGCTGCTTGTAAAATGGCTGGAAGTCGATACGGTAGATCAACAGCATCTTCATCTCTAGCAGGCAAGGAATGCAAACGCGGAAGCATGATTGGAATTTTCGCGTCTTTTAATCGGTCGGTGATCATATAACTATCATAACCGCCAATAATCACAGGAAAAGCAATCTCAAATGTTTTCGCAAAGTCAATGATGTCCAGCATTTGCTGCATTTCTTCGGCGTGAATGTACAATCGTTTATCACCTTGAATACAGGCGCGCATGGCTTCAAAACGCAAATCTTTTTGATCTGGATTTCCACTAAAATAGGCTTTTGCACTTTCGAAAAAGTTGGTTATTTCTCGTTTGCGCTCACCGTATTTTTCACTGCGTTTGAATGCTTGACTTCCCTCTGATCGGCTATATTCGATGCTAGATGGCCAATTGAGGTGAATGCCATCGTCTGCTAAAACCACTCCGTCTTCCCAATTCCAACAAGCGGTGTGCATAATGGATGATGTTCCTGAAATAATCCCACCACGAGGTGTACTTTGTGTCAATAAAACTCCATTGGTACGAACGGTTGCCAACACATCGGATTCGCAGTTATACGCAATTAATGAGCGCACATGTGGATTGTAAATTCCTACCTCATCAAAATCAATGGTTGCACGAACGGCATCAATTTCGGTTAATCCCAAGGTGCTATTCGGCGCAAAGAATCCTGGATACAGGTGTTGACCATCCATATCAATGATCGTATCCCAATCATCTCGGTTGTAAGAATGAGCCAATGCATTGCGTACCAACGTTATTTTCCCATTTTCAATGCCTACCAATCCTTTTTCAAAGACCTGACCATTGCCTATATGAACGGTGGCTTTTTCCAACAGAATTTTTTGTTTTTGTTGCGCGCTTGCCAAAAACGTCAGGCAGACAACAAGAAGTGTTATAATTGATTTCATCTTGATTAATGTTCGTTGGTTCCTACTGAAGTTGCTTCACCCAAAGTGTTGCAATGGAAATGTCCACGTCTTCGTTTTACAAATGGCTTGGTAGGCTCTCCTTTTTTACTGGAGTCAACCATTTTTGCAAGAATGCGCGCTCGTTCTGCTTCCAATTCTTGTTGTGTTTTGAAATCCTCTTCGCTATCAAATAGAATTTCGCCATCCACAATCGTATACAATACTTTGGCTTCAACGCTCAATGGATTGACTGTCCACAAAACTAAATCGGCATCTTTACCTACTTTTAAACTGCCCATTCGTTCATCCAATTTCAGGAGTTTCGCAGGATTGAGTGTGACCATTTTCCAAGCTTCTTCTTCCGTAACACCGCCGTATTTCACCACTTTCGCTGCTTCTTGGTTTAAGCGTCGTCCCATTTCTGCGTCATCTGAATTGATCGCAACTACAATTCCCATTTTGTGCATTAAAAAGGCATTGTAAGGAACCGCATCTTTTACTTCGTATTTATAGGCCCACCAATCAGCAAAAGTTGAAGCACCTGCTCCGTGTTCTGCCATTTTATCCGCGACTTTATACCCTTCTAAAATGTGGGTGAAGGTATTGACATTAAATCCAAATGAATCGGCCACATGCATGAGCATATTGATCTCTGATTGAATATAGCTGTGACAGGTAATGCGTCGTTTTCCAGTTACGATTTCATACATCGCGTCAAGTTCCAAATCGCGAGCTGGAGGAACAACCTCGCCGTTTTCCGCAAACGAGAATGGGAGTGGAGCAGGTGTACATTGATGGTTTTTCACGTGCA
>JAYSRF010000218.1:0-7763 GCA_043721195.1 Fluviicola sp.
CAACGGGTGCAACAACACAATCAATTACGGTTTCAACTTCAGGAACATACACCGTTGCAGTTACAACAGCGGGTTGTACATCAGCTACATCAGCTGGAAAACGGTTACTGTTAATCCAATTCCAGCAACGCCAACAATCAGCGCAGGTGGTTCAACCACATTCTGCGCAGGTGGATCAGTCGTATTGACTTCATCTTCATCTAGTGGAAATGTCTGGTCGACAGGTGCAACAACGCAATCAATTACAGTTTCTACAAGTGGAACTTATACAGTCGCGGTTACAACAGCGGGTTGTACATCAGCTACATCAGCTGGAACAACAGTTACAGTGAATCCACTTCCGGCAACGCCAACAATTAGTGCTGGTGGTTCAACAACGTTCTGTGCAGGTGGATCAGTTGTGTTGACTTCATCTTCAGCTAGTGGAAATGTCTGGTCGACTGGTGCAACAACGCAATCAATCACAGTTTCTGCAAGTGGAACATATACAGTCGCAGTGACAACAGCGGGTTGTACTTCAGCAACATCGGCTGGAACAACTATTACAGTGAATCCTGTTCCAGCAACACCAACAATTAGTGCAGGTGGTTCAACAACGTTCTGTGCAGGTGGTAGTGTCGTTTTGACATCTTCATCAGCTAGTGGAAATGTTTGGTCAACGGGTGCAACAACGCAATCTATTACTGTTTCTGCAAGTGGAACATATACTGTTGCAGTTACATCAGCAGGTTGTACGTCAGCTACTTCAGCTGGAACAACGGTTACTGTTAATCCAATTCCAGCAACGCCAACAATTACTGCTGGTGGTTCAACAACGTTCTGTGCAGGTGGATCAGTTGTGTTGACTTCATCCACAGCTAGTGGAAATGTTTGGTCAACGGGTGAAACAACACAATCAATCACAGTTTCTGCAAGTGGAACATATACAGTCGCAGTGACAACAGCAGGTTGTACATCTGCTACTTCAGCTGGAACAACCGTTACAGTGAATCCAGTTCCAGCAACGCCAGCAATCTCAGCTAGTGGATCAACAACGTTCTGCGCCGGTGGATCAGTTGTGTTGACTTCTTCGTCAGCAACTGGAAATGGTTGGTCGACTGGAGAAACAACTCAGACGATTACTGTTTCAACTACTGGAACTTATTCGGTGGTGGTCACAGATTTAAATGGATGCTCTAGTTCTGCTGGAACAATTAGCATTACAGTTAATCCAGCACCTTCAGTTCCACTAATTTCTGCTAGCGGTCCAACAACATTCTGTGATGGTGGAGTTGTCATATTGACATCCTCATCACCTAGTGGAAATGGTTGGTCAACAAGTGAAACAACACAATTAATCACTGTTTCAACAGCTGGATCATATACTGTTACAGAAACAAATGGTTTTGGATGTTCGGCTGTTTCTGCTGCTACAATTGTTACAGTTATTCCGATTCCTACTACGCCAACAATCACAGCAAGTGGTTCAACAACATTCTGTGAGGGTGATTCAGTACAATTGACTTCATCATTGGCTGGAGGATATCTTTGGTCGACTGGTGAAACGACACAGTCAATTACTGTATTAACAGCTGGAACGATAACAGTTGCTACAAGTAGCACTGGATGTATTTCAGCAACATCAGCAGGAACAACAATTACAGTGAATACTTATCCTGCAATGCCAATCATTGCAGTTGATAGTTCAACCTTATTCTGTCAAGGCGATGCAATTATTTTAACATCTTCTGAGTTAGTTGGTAACACTTGGTCAACAGGTGAGGTAACACAATCGATTACGACAACCAACGCTGGAGATTATGCTGTTACCGTTACAAATGCTGGTTGTTCTATTACTTCAGACACAACAACTGTAACGCTGAATGCACTACCAACAGTAACATTCGGACCTATCGCTGATTTATGTGTTTACAATTCAGCAATTACGTTGGTTGAAGGCGCACCAGCTGGTGGTTCGTATGGAGGGAATGGTGTTACTGGAAATCAGTTTGATCCAAGTGCAGCAGGTGTTGGAACAAGTCCACTCTCATATTCGTATACAGATGGAAATGGCTGTTTGAATAGTGCTACTTCCAATGTGTTCGTTGATTCTTGTTTAAGTTTGGTAGAAAATGATTTTATTGGAATGCATGTTTTCCCGAATCCATCAACAGGATTAGTTACAATTGATGCTGAAAACAGTGTGATTCAGTCGGTTTATGTGTTTGATAACGCTGGTCGTTTAGTACTTACTTTGAATGGAACAAATACCACAGTTATGTCAGTTGATATGTCCCGAATTGCAGATGGTGCTTATACACTTCAGGTATTGGCTGGTAAAACGAATCAACGTATTCCAATTATTATTAATAAATAGAATCATTTAATATCAAGAAAAGGCTGTTCATTGAATGGCCTTTTCTTGTTTATGGATAACTCATTATATCAACACTTCCGATTCTTTAATACAAGTTGATTTATGAACAGAACTCGGATCTTCCACATAAAAAGAGATTAAATCCCCAACACGTGAGCACCAACTGTATTTCGTAGAATGAATGTCTGGTGTATGAATTCCTGAATTAATTGCCCATGAAATTGCCTCACGGATGGTATTCGCTTCTTCGGTCAATCCAAAATAATCATACAGCATGGCAATAGATAAAATTGTTCCCATTGGATTGGCTATGTCTTTTCCTGCAGCTTGCGGATAAGAACCATGAACAGGTTCAAATAATGCAGTGCTATTTCCAATTGAAGCAGAAGGTAGCATGCCGATTGAGCCTGTAATAACACTTGCTAAATCAGAAAGAATATCGCCAAAAAGGTTTTCTGTTAGAATCACATCAAACTGTGCAGGATTCAACATTAGTTGCATTGCAGCGTTATCAACATACAAGTAATCAACGGTTATTTCTGGATAACTACTGCTCATTTCACGTATAACTGTACGCCACAAACGAGACGTTTCAAGCACATTTGCCTTGTCTACAAGTGTCAGTTTTCTTTTTCGTGTTTGAGCCATTTGAAAAGCATGGTGCGCTATTCGTGTGATCTCTGTTTTGGTATACGAACAACTATCACTTGCAATTTCACCATCATCCGAAAGGTGTTTTTTCCCAAAATACAAACCACCAGTCAGTTCTCGATAGATCACAAAATCGACATCCTTTAGAATGCTATTTTTTAATGGAGAAGCATGTTTTGTTGCACGATAAGTTGTAATCGGACGAATATTGGTATGCAACGATAACGCTTTTCGTAACTGTAATAATCCTTGTTCTGGACGGATTTTACAAGCAGGATCATTATCGAATTTGGGATCACCAATGGCTCCAAGGAGAATGGCGTCTGCTTGTTCACACATTTCAATGACTTCTTCTTTCAGTGGTATGCCACATTCGTTGATACTATTCGCGCCGATACTCCCTGTTTTTAGTTCAAATTCATGCCCAAAACGTTGATTGATTTTAGTCATTACTTTTATTCCTTGATTCACGACTTCTGGACCGATTCCATCTCCAGGAAGTACTGCAATGATCTTTCTCATACAAGTGTTTGTTTGTATTGTTGTTCAAAATTTTCAATTTCATTTCTGAGCTTCACCAAATAAGTGGTTTCATCCAATTGTGAAAGCAAACATTCTTTTTTGAATGAATCAATGGCGAACTGTTGCTCAATCATCCCATCACCAACTTTTACAGTTTGGTTCTTCAAATCAATTTGAATCAGCGTTTCTGGATAATGATCTAATAAATGAAAAATACGTGCGATTACTTCAGCTGGTAATTCAATCGGCAAAATGTTATTGTTGTAAGCATTCCCTTTAAAAATATCTGCAAATCCAGAAGAAATGATTGCTTTGAATCCATAATCTGCCAAGGCCCAAGCGGCGTGTTCACGGCTTGATCCACAACCAAAATTATGGCCAACAATTAAAATTTCGGCATCCTTGTAAGCTGGTTGATTGAGGATAAATTCAGGGTTGTTGTTTCCAGACTCAGTATAACGCAGGTGCTGAAAAAGATGTTTCCCGTAGCCTGTTTTACTGGTTTGTTTTAAGTAATTCGCAGGAATGATCTGATCCGTATCAATGTTATCTACGTTGAAAGGAATTCCAATGGATTCAATGTTCATAGTGCATGTATTTCTAAGGTTGTAGGATCAGTTATTTTACCTGTGAGTGCAGAAGCAACCGCTGTTAATGGGCTTGCGAGTACAGTTCGTGCGCCATCACCTTGTCGCCCAACAAAGTTGCGATTGGAGGTAGAAACACACAATGCACCTTTCGGAATTTTATCATTGTTCATTGCTAAACAAGCTGAACAGCCCGGATCTCTGAATTCAAATCCTGCATCAAGAAACAATTCAGCCAATCCTTCTTCAATTGCTTGTCGTTTTACAGCTGCTGAACCTGGTACAACCCAAACAGTAACTTCAGGTGCTTTTTTCCTTCCATGGATGAAGTGAGCAGCAGCTCTTAAATCTTCTATTCGACCATTCGTGCAACTTCCAATAAATACATACTGAATACGTTCTTCATTGATGTGTTGGGTCGAACTGAATTCCATATAGGATAAACCAGCTTCGGTATGTCGTTTCGATGCAGTCATGAATGCTGTTGCGCGAATCCCTGTGTCAGGCGATGTTCCAACTGTTACCATGGGGAAAATAGCTGCGGCATCAAAGGTGATATGTTCATCAAAAACGGCACCTGAATCAGAAACGTGTTTCCGCCAATCGTTCTGTGTTTCCTCAGAAGTATCGATGCGTTCGCTTAAATAAGCAATGGTTGTTTCATCTACTCCAACTAAACCGCCTCGTGCTCCCATTTCAATACTCATGTTGCAAACCGTCATGCGACCTTCCATACTCATTTCAGCGAATGTCGTTCCAGTGTACTCAACGAAATAACCAGTCGTACCTTCTGTACCCAGTTGCGCAATGATGTATAAAATCACATCTTTTGGCGTGGTAAACGGATTCAAAGAACCAATGACCTCAATACACATTGTTTTGGGTCTTTTTAATACCAAACATTGCGATGCCAACACCTGTTCAACTTGTGAAGTTCCAATACCAAAAGCGATTGTTCCAAAAGCACCATGCGTGGAAGTGTGACTATCTCCACAAACGATGGTGGTTCCTGGAAGTGTTTTGCCTAATTCTGGACCGATCACATGAATGATTCCTTGGTTTTCATGTCCAATTCCAAACAATTCAATTCCCGTTCGTTCGCAATTGTCAGTCAATGCAGCAACTTGCAAGCGCGATAACGGATCTTCAATAGGAAGATGTTGATTTTTAGTTGGCACATTGTGATCTACCGTTGCGGTACATTGTTGCGGTCTGAAAATGTCAATTCCTTTTTGCTGTAAGCTTTCAAATGCCTGTGGACTTGTTACTTCATGGAGGTAATGGCGATCAATGTACAGAATGTCCGTATCTACTGAAATGCTTTTAACAACATGTCTGTTCCATATTTTTTCAAAAAGTGTCATACTTGATTGGGTTGAAGATTGTTTTGTAAAATGTGCATAAATCGTTCGTCGGATACTTGTTTGATTTGATCGGCAACACCTAAAAAGTCGTTGTATACATTTTCCAATGTCGCACCATCAATGGAATAACCTAAACGAGAAGCTGTGTGTTTTAAAGCTGCTCTGCCACTTCTTGCAGTCAGAATAAGACAAGATCCACTTGCGCCAACTTGTTTTGGATCAATGATTTCGTAGGTTTCGCGGAACTTAATGATGCCGTCTTGGTGAATTCCTGATGAATGTGAAAAGGCATTTTTTCCTACAATCGCTTTGTTGGGTTGAACAGGAATTTTCATCTTTTCAGAAACCATGGCTGAAATTGCTGTTAGTTTCGTGGTGTCGATGTTGTGGGTTGCATTTAATCCTTTGTGTTGATTGAGGATCATCACAACTTCTTCCAATGAAGTATTTCCAGCACGTTCACCCACACCATTGATCGTACATTCAACTTGTCGTGCACCATTTGAAATTCCTGCAATACTGTTTGCTGTAGCAAGTCCCAAATCATTGTGACAATGCGTAGATAGAATAACATTTTGAATGCCAGTCACATATTCCATCAAGAATTTAATTTTTTCACCGTATTGATTAGGTAAACAATAACCTGTTGTATCAGGAATATTGATGACCGTTGCTCCAGCTTTGATAACAGCTTCTACAATTTGCGCTAGGAAAATATTATCGGTTCTTCCCGCATCTTCTCCATAAAATTCAACATCTTCTACAAATGTTTTCGCATATTTTACTGCTCGAACTGCTCGTTCAATGATCGCTTCTTTATTGCTTTGGAACTTGTGTAGAATGTGAAGTGGCGAGGTGCCAATTCCTGTATGAATGCGACCATGTTTGACAAAACTGAGTGCTTCACCTGCCGTTTTTATGTCAGCTTCTACAGCGCGACTTAATGCACAAAAAATGGGACGTTTGATTTCCTTTCCAACCAATCGAAATGCTTCAAAATCCGAAGGACTAGAACAAGGGAATCCCAATTCAATGATATCTACGCCGAGTTCATCCAATTCACGTGCTAATTCGAGTTTTTCTTGAGGAAGCAATTGACTTCCGGGAACTTGTTCACCGTCTCTCAGTGTGGTGTCAAAAATGAATATTCTGTTAGACATACCTTTAAAATTGATGGTGTAAAACTCGGTACTTCCAGTTAACAAATCAATTTAAAATGATTCTTATTTGCGATTGTTTAACGTGATTTATTTAATTCAATTGGTTGTTTGTTAGTTATTTAAAATGCTATATTTACGATTTTTAAAAGCTAAAAATGATTGAAGTAAAGTTGGTTAAATTGGTTGCTTCCCTCACAAAATCGGAAAAACGAAACTTCAAATTATTCATGAATCGGAATCACCGAAAAAGTGAAGAGTTGAAACAAGTCGTGTTGTTCGATATCATTGAACGATTCGAATTATATCATACCAAAGCGATACGAAAAGAACTTGTTGGATTAACGGCAAAACATGTACATGAATTGAGTTTACTACTCTACCGAAACATTCTGAAGAGCATTCGCATCATGCATTCAAAAGAAACTGAATATGGGATTCGCGAAACAATCGATTATGCACATTTACTCTACAGACGTGGGTTGTTTGCAGATGGGTTGGAACTATTAGCCCAGGCAAAAAAAACAGCTAAGTTGCGGCAAAAACACTTTTTGGTCTATGAAATAATTGACTTCGAAAAGAAAATTGAATCACGACATGTGACCAGCAGTCATCAAGAACGTGCACGTGAATTGACATCAGAAGCTATTCAAACCCGTTTGTTATTAGAAGCAGAAGGACATTGGACTGAATTGTCACTTCAATTGTACGATTTTTACCTAAAATCGGGTCATTCACGTACAGAAGATGAAAAGAAAATAGTAGAGGCATTGTTTAAACGCGATTGGCCGGAGCGATCTGCCCTACATGAATCACTCTTTTACGAACAGTTGTATTTTCTGCAATCGCATGTTTGGTATTACTACATTACGCAGCATTTTTCAATGGGTTTTCGGTATGCCGTGAAGTGGATTGAATTATTTGAACGCTTTCCAACATTTGCTGAACATGAAAAATTCCAACTCTTGAAAGGGTACCACAATTGTTTAGCTGTCTTGTTTTATTGCCAAGATCGAACACGTTTTGACTGGTATAAAACGAAGATGCAACAGTTTATTGAGCAAGAAGAAGGCAGTTTTGACGAGAATACGCGATTGATGGCATTTAGTTATAGTCATTTGGCGCA